>JAPSHL010000215.1 GCA_031179905.1 Bacillus sp. (in: firmicutes)
ACTTCTTTTGGTACTCGATCACCAAACAGACTTTTTTCAAGTGCTGATGGATAATTGCGAAGTTTTGATGTTTTAACATTATTTTTGACAGCAGAAGAAAAAGTAGCTGCAATTGTATTTTTAAGCCTGGTATATGGTTGATAGTACGCCTTATAGGCTTCTATTCTTTTTTCCCTATCATCGCTTTCCATCAGTTTAGAATACATACCCCTTGTCAACTCTATCTTGTTGCCGTTCTCATCTGTTACGTCACCGAACTTAATATCAGCATTATTAATCATGCCAAAAACTTGGCTCGGGACAGACAATGATTCTCCTAATTCTGATAAAATTTCTTCTTTTTCTTTGCTCAAAACATGCTTTTTATACGCAAAAGATTCGAGCAAATCCTTTTCAAAATACTTTAAGCCTTCTTCTTCGTCAATGTATGCCTTTAATTGGCTTTCTTCAAGGCTTAATAGAAACGGCATAAAAAACGAACTTGCGCTGCTCCATTTTTGTCCTGCGCTCCTCGCTTGATCAACAAGGCTTTGGGCATTGTTATTCCTAGTATCTGTATCCAGCAAAAGCATGCCGTACGCGAAAACCTTCCTATATATGTAACCGATTTCTTCAGATAGTTTTAAATAGGCAAGCAAGCTGGCTGCATCGTTTATATTGTCATTGAAAGTAGCGATTTCTCCTACCCTTTCACTGACCAAATCTAAATCTGTTTTCCAGGCTTGTTCTGTTTCGTAAAGGTCACTAAGATTCCATTTTTCTGCGTCCTTCACTTCATTTCTATTTTTATAAGAAATCATCTGCAGCCTCCTCATATTTTAAAGTTTCTTCCATCATAATGGATAGCATTTACAGCTGTCCAAAATAAACCTTATTGTTTTCGCAGAAAAATTTCTGCTTTAAGTGTTTATTTTATGCAGAGAACTAAAAAGTAATGAATTTTTTATGTTAAAGAGAATCCCCCAGGGATAACCTCCGGGGGATGTTTATTTATACTCCTGGGAACCAGCCAGGAGAGTTGATTATTGCATTCCAAAGTGGATCTGGAACAACTAATTCCTTCTGCTTGCTTTTGTCTAATACTGAAACAATTTCATTCTCTTTGTCTTGCTCAATTTTTTGAACAAAATCCGGATCAATTATCAGCTCTCGGCCAATAGCCAAAAGAGCAATATCTGTTTCAAAGGCTTTCCTCGCATCTTCTGCTGTATAAACACTGCCAACTCCAATAACCGGCACACGTCCATTTACCCGCTCGATAATCCATTCAATTCTCGATTTGCTCTTATCAGCGCCACGTCTTGGTTCTGACCAGAACTCCTGTAAAGAAGCGTGCAGATAATCAAGACCTTTGTCTGAAAGTGCATCGATTAAAGCAAATGTATCCTCCATCGTCAAACCTGGAGTTTCCGGTTCTTCCGGTGAAAAACGATAACCAACAATAAACGGCTCTGTTGCTTTTTCTGCTTCTTTTTTGACAGCATCAACGACAGCAAGAGGGAATGCCATTCTTTTCTCTAAAGTACCGCCCCATTGGTCATCACGTCTGTTTGTATGCGGAGAATAGAACTGCTGAAGCAAATATCCATTAGCTCCATGGATTTCAACACCATCAAAACCTGCTGCAACAGCACGTCTTGTTGTTTCTCCAAATGCAGCAATTATTTCTGCGATTTCTTCATGTTCCAAAGGTCTTGGAGCCGGATTGTTGTCTTGGGCAACATCACTGGCACTTACTAGCTCTCCTTTTGGCACAAGGTTTGGCGGGCAAGATCTGCCGCCATGGAATATTTGCAGGATTGCTTTCGCTCCCTCATTTTTGATTGCAGAAGCAAGTTCTTTTAAGCTTGGGATAAAATCATCTGAATATGCTGCAAACTCTCCTGGGAAGCCCTTGCCGTTTTCTGTTACATATGTACATGCAGTAATAACCATGCTGACACCTTTAGAACGTCTAGCATAATAATCGAGCTCTGCCTGTGTTACAGTGCCGTCCTCGTTTGAAGAAAAATTGGTCATTGGTGCCATAACTAAGCGATTCTTTAATTCCAGCTTATTCCCCAAGTTCAATGGCTGGAAAAGCTTTTCGTTTTGATTGCTCATAATTACCACTCCTTTTAATTATATTCACATAATGTTTTCAATGCTGAATTAACTTCTAATCCACTCGTGTAGTATGCCTTTATTAGGGTGAATTATTGAAGTAATGTCATCTTAATATTCTCTTACGTTAATAGTCAAACAATTGAGCTCGAAAAATAAAAAAGCACCCTTGGTTTCCCAAGCGATGCCTGTTGACTAATTACAATAAGTACTAATGGAGATAATCTAGTGCCTGCTTAAGATTAGCAAAAACCTTGATAGCTGACAGATCTATTCTCGTTTCAACAACTGTTTGAGCAAGCTGTGGACGCAAGCCAGTTACGATAACCTTGATACCGAGAAGCTGAAGAACTTCTCCTAATTGATAAAGATGCGCAGCTATTTCAGAGTCAATATTCTTAATCCCTGAGTAATCTGTGATTAGGTATTCAAGTTGAAGACCGGCAATATGCGGAACGACTTCTTCCATAACATACGCAGCCCTGTAGGAATCGATTATGCCGATTAGCGGCAGAACAGCTACCCCCTCTTTTACTAGTACAACAGGTGCTGACAGTTCAGCCATTTCCTGCTGGGCTTTCCTTCGGTATGTTTCGGATAAACATTCATAAGTAGATACTGTTTCACTTAAGCTTATATCAAGTATTTCATCAACCATCCTAATCAGGAGAGCATTATCACTGATAGCTAGTCCAAACTTGATGCTTAACTCAGTCAGCAACTCATTAAAGATTCTCCTTGTTGGCTGATAGCGGATAACAATTTCAGAGATTCTGCCGCCTGAGTTCAACTGCTGTTCTGCATTGCGTTTACTCCAAACTATAATATCATCCGGCACACCAGACACACCATTAGCTAGAGACTTGCCCAAAAATCCTAAAAATTCTTTATACATTATAAACGCATTATTTCTTTCTTCATCCGGGATACTTAGTTCTAAACTGGTGAGGACTCCTTCTACTATTCTTTGAGCAAGAACTTCTGTATTTCCTTCTATGTACTCCGCCACTTTAGACATTGTTGTCATTATTATTCCCACCCTTTACCCCAATACTGTAAATAAATTATAACGTAAAAAAATGCTTACATGGTAGTATTATTCTTTTCTCAATAATATTAGCTTTTCCTAAGAAAAGATTGCAATTAAATTATAGGTATGGTATATTTAATTTTGCGATGAGCTCTATTGAATAAGTCAATAAACGCTAATGTGCTATGTGGAGCACAGTTTATTGCCTCAATAACGTAAGGACACCAATTTTGGTGTCCTTTTTCATTTTTCAGGCATAAAAACAAACAAAAAAGCATGAAGATTAGATCTCCATGCCTTGATATATAACAACTTTTAGCTTTTATTAAAACATTATTAAGAAATCAACTTATTCAATTCCTCAGTCAAACGAAGAAACTCACTCTTATCACCAGCGATTAATGTTTCATCAATCTGCTTTTCGAGTGTTCGTTTTTGAAAATTATAAAGGGCCTTCTCCAAAACCATTTCAGCTAATAAAGAATCAACTACATTTCCTTCAGACTGTTGTGGTGCATTTAATAAATACTTTTCCATTTGAATCAACCCCTTTGCTTTTTTATATTATAGCAACAGTTTTCAGATAATTCAAATACTTTTTTAAGGTAATTATTCCCTTTTTTTCAATTAGAAAAAAATCCTCGTTTCCGCTATAATATCAACTGATATTCATGTATTCTTAAGATGTAGAATAAATTTTGAGGAGAAGACGATGAAATATAAAATGATTGTATTAGACATGGATGACACACTGCTTCAGGATGACCATACTGTATCAGCAGCAACAAAAGATGCCTTGATAAAAGCGCAAGAACAAGGGGTAAAGGTGGTTCTCGCGTCTGGCAGGCCTACTTATGCAATGTGGGAAACGGCAAAAGAATTGCATCTGTCTGATTATGGCAGCTATATTCTTTCTTTTAACGGCGCAAAAATCACGAATTGCCGGACAAATGAAGAAATATTCAGCAGCACTCTTTTACCAGAGATTGTACACCAGCTTTTTGAGTTGAGCAAAAGAGAAAAGGTTTGGCTTCATACATATGTTGGGGATACTATTGTAACAGAGGAGAACAACCCCTTCACTGAAATTGAAGCACAAATAACAGGGTTGCCGATTAAAACAGTGCCTAACTTTGTTGATTACATAAAAGACCCCGTTGTTAAGGTATTAATGGTTAAAGAAGAGGATATTCTTAAAAATGTGGAGAAAGTATTACAGACAGAGCTTTCTGAACATTTGAGTGTTATGCGCTCCAAACCGTTTTTCCTTGAATTCACAGAAAAAGGTGTCACAAAAGGAACAAGCCTTTCCTTATTGATAGATCGCCTTGGCATCACAAGGGAAGAAGTAATCGCAATGGGAGACAGCTATAACGATGCTGCTATGATCGAATTCGCAGGTCTTGGTATTGCGATGGGCAACGCGCCTGACGATATTAAGTTAATAGCAGATTACGTGACAGATACAAACAATAACGACGGTGTTGCCAAAGCGGTCGAAAAATTCATTTTGAACGCTTAAAAGTCTTCTTTGTCAGCCTGTGAATGGATTGCCCAAAACTTAAAAAAATGGAGGTTCAATATGAAGAATGATCAATTGTTGATTGGGAGCCATAGCGAATATGACCCATTAAAAAAAGTGATTTTAACATCTCCATTATATATGACTATTAAGGAACCAATAAATGCGATCCAAAAGCAATACATGAAAGAGAATATTGATACTGAATTAGCGGTTAAGCAGCATCAAGGCTTTGTTGAGGCATTAAAAGCTGAAGGCATTGAGGTAGTACTTCTGCCACCAGAAGAACATTTTCCGGAGCAGGTTTTCACTCGGGACATTGGGTTCACACTTGGTGATCATATGTTTGTTGCCAAAATGGGACATGATGTCCGCAAAGGAGAAGAGCATGTTCTGTTAAACTGGCTGAACGAACAGGAAATTTCGTTTACGAAATTAAACAGTGACAAGATAGAAGGCGGCGATGTGCTTATCGACGGTTCAACCATTTATGTTGGTGTCAGCAACCGCACAAATGAAAAAGCAATCAATCATCTCCAAAGCTTGCTGCCAAACTATGAAGTCCTTGCTATTCCTTTCACAGACAGCTTTTTACATCTAGATTGTGTATTCAATATCCTTTCACCGCATGATGCGCTGATTTATCCTGGAGAAATTGATAAAGATAAACTGGAGCTGTTAAAAAAGCGGTATTCCCTTATCGAGGTGACAACGGAGGAACAAGCAACACTCGGAACAAATGTATTATCAATCGGTCATAAAAAAGTGATTAGCCTACCCATTAATAAAGGCGTCAATAGTGAACTCCGCAAACGTGGTTTTACAGTAATTGAGGTTGATATTACGGAAATCATTAAATCAGGGGGAGCCTTCCGCTGCTGTACTCTCCCTTTATACAGGGAAAAACAGACGCCATAACCAAAAAGCCGCTGCCATTAAATGCAGCGGCTTTTCAAGCTGTTTACAAATGATTTAAGACAGCCTGATTTTATTTTTTATACTTCGACTGTCCAACCAAACGGATCTTCTGCTCTACCGTTTTGAATGTTTGTCAATGTGTCGTAGATTTTTTTCGCCAGCTCACCAGTCTCTCCACCATTAAGAGTAATGGATGTTTCATTCCATAAAAACTCGCCGATTGGGGAAATGACAGCAGCTGTGCCAGTGCCGAATGCTTCTTTCAACTCACCTTTTTTATGTGCTTCAAAAATCTCTTCAACAGAAATTTTGCGTTCTACTACAGGAATATTCCAATGTTTAAGTAGGTCAAGTACGCTTCTTCTAGTCACACCTTCAAGGATGCTTCCATTTAATACTGGTGTGACAACTTCATCACCAATCTTAAAGAAAACGTTCATTGCGCCAACTTCTTCCACGTATTTCTTTTCGACACCATCAAGCCATAGAACTTG
>JAPSHL010000216.1 GCA_031179905.1 Bacillus sp. (in: firmicutes)
GCGTATATAATACTAGGTAATTGCATAAATAAATGTTTTCTAGGGTTCCGCAACGTATATTATATGTTGGACTGGTCCGAGAGAAAACTCACAGCTATGCTGTGTCACGGAAGGACAAAAGCCTGGGAGAAACTGTTTATTCAGTTTGCGCCCAGGCTTTTGTTTTTTTGTGCGAAATAAATTTGGAGGGGTTTTATATGGATTGGATGAAAGTATTTATTGCTGCTATTTTTGAAGTGTTTTGGGTTATTGGCTTAAAGCACTCTAATAACATTTGGATGTGGGCAGGTACTGTAATTTGTATTATCATCAGTTTTTACGTAATGATTATGGCCGGAAGGAAACTACCAGTGGGAACTGTATATGCAGTGTTTGTAGGATTAGGAACTGCAGGAACTGTCTTCTCTGAAATTCTATTCTTTGCGGAACCTTTTAAAGTGGCAAAAGTACTCTTAATTTTACTGCTTTTAGCAGGAGTAGTTGGCTTGAAACTAGTTACAAAGGATAAAGTTCAGAAAGGAGATGTATCCTAATGGCTTGGATTTCGCTAATCTTGGCTGGTCTCTGTGAAATGTTTGGAGTAGCTATGATAAATAAATTGCATAAAGATCGTAATTGGCAATCACTGCTATTATTGATTTTAGGATTTGGGTCAAGTTTTATTTTCCTTGCTTATGCAATGGAGACCCTGCCAATGGGCACAGCTTATGCAATTTGGACGGGAATTGGTGCATCCGGCGGAGCGGTATTAGGGATGTTATTATATGGTGAATCAAGAGACTGGAGAAGACTTGTTTTTATAGCTATGGTGTTAGGTGCAGCAGTTGGTTTAAAATTGGTCTCCTAGCAAATAATTATAGCTCAAATAAGAAAAGAGCTGAAAAGCTCTTTTCTTATTATATATTTCTAAGTCTGATCAGTACATTAAAATGATACATAATGAAACTTTATTAAGAATTGACACTGCTACCACTATAATAACGGGACAATTCTATAATCATTGCGCCCATGCGCTCGAGTTCTGGTACAACGATTTTTTCTACACCTTCTTCTGTTAATGCCTCTGCAGTTACTTTCCCTACGGCAACCGCTACCGTATTTAATTGAAAAGCTTCTAAAATTTCTTTTGTTACACCTTTTTCTTTTGCAAATGTAAATAAAGAGCGCACTTGAATGGCACTTGTAAAACAGACAGCATCGACTTTGTTTTCGCACATTTCTTCAAACAGTGTTTGCACAGAATTCCAGTCTGGGGTGATATGCTGATATGGTAATATAGTGGAAACACTCGCCCCTTTGCCTTCCAAAAACTCGATTAGTCGAGGCGCCGTCTCACCGTGAAGCTGAACTAATACTTTTTTTCCTGTAAAATCAACATCTTCAAGAGCACGAATTAAGCCTTTTGTTGATCCATCTTCATCGAGAATATCAGGTACTACTCCAATTTTCTTCAAGAAATTTTTTGTTTTATAACCCCTTATTGCGATATTCGCCTTTTCGATTTGCTCAAGATATTCTTCTTTCACACCTAGTTTTCCAGCAATATTTACTAGTGTTTCTGTACCAATTCCTGTTGTAAAGATGACCCAGTCTGCCCCTTCTTTCACAAACTTGATTAGATCTGGTTCAACTTCCTTTTCTGCTAAAAACACCGTACCTTGGAGAGAATGGACCACTGGAATGCCGCCTTGGTTTTCTATTAATTTACTGATCTCTTCTAATTTACGAGAAGCTCCAATTACTATCCGCTTTCCTTCTAATCCTTTACCCATTTATATTACCTCTTTTCCATTAGAGTCTATGTACATAATTTAATGCTATCCTCTTACAGTGTCGTACACATATATACCTTCTATTATAATAGCAGGCTACTATAAGGGGGAAATGTTTTTATGCAATATTCTATTAATTTATAATATATTTGCATTTAAAGCTAAAAAGGCTCATCTCTATCACTAGAATGGCCTTTTTGCATCTATTTTCCCATTCCTCTTCTGTTACTAGTTCCCACTGTATGCCTTCTGGCTAATTGTATGGCGTATTTGGGTGAATTAATTCCTGTTCTGTCGCAATCTGTTAAGGCATACCTGTCCTTCTGAAATCCGCATCTGTCAATTGAGCACTTTGAACTGTGTCAATGACTGGTATATCCGGGTTGCCGAGCTCACGAATGATCGCATACTCTCTATCTGCAAAGCCTTCACCTTTGCCAATCCGTCTTCCATCACGGTGAGGCGCAACAGAACCGACAAAAAACAAATCCATTTTTGGCATCTCTGATAAAGGGTTTTCTCTTCCATACGATTTCATATGAGATATACTCGCTGCTTTGCGCTCCTCACCGAAGGGAAATCCTTTCCGGTTTAATCATAATAACCCCCGCTTTAAGCCTCGGTGTCGGTGTCGGGATAAGCAATGTTTTGCCATCCTTGAGAATTTGTGCTCTGATAGGGAGCTGAGGGTTTACTTTAATGATTTCAGCCTCTTATACGGAAGCAGCATCGTGACAAAATGGGCCGCTTTTTCCGCTCCCTTAAAGTTTGGTATGCGGTTCTTCAAAGGAAAAGGAAAACGGCCAAGTTTATGTTCCGTTAACTAGTTCCAAACACCTTCGCGAATTTCTTGTTTCGTTATCATTGAGTGTTCAGTCCTTAAACCTGAATCATTTTATTGATATCGATATTAAAGGGATATGTGCTGTAAACAACAATCTTATTCTTGTACTGTTTAACAACATCCACACGATCCTTATAGCTGGATAATAGCAGTTTTAACTCTTTATTGCCGTTTTTTGTATGAATTGTTAAAGAATAGTCTGCATTTTCCGGGTGGAGGTATCCTTCCTCACTTCCAGGATATAAACTGTATTTTTCTCTTACTGTTGCCTCATTAAAAAGCTTCAAAATATCTGCTTTATCCGCCCCTTCAATTTTTCTTCCATTGTAGACAATCTCAGTGTTAACTTCCGATAATTTCAAATGTAATTTATACTTTCCAAGCAGCCATTCGACTACACCTGTCGGCAAACATGTCATTAAAATCTTTACTATACAAAATAGAACTAACGCTATGATGGAAATCCAAGTCATCTATGCTCACTCCAATATTATAATAAACACGATAAGTATATCACATAATTATCATACTGGATTTATCATGAAACTTAACCATCCAATTGGCAGTTTTATTGACCATCCAATTTTTCTGCATTGGTTGCTTTTTGCTTAAGTGCATTAATTTCTTCTTAGCTACTTCTGTTCTAATATATTCAATTCCACGACCAAAATTATTTTATAACAAATCATCCACATCAAACCTTCTGCTTCAACAATTCCGACATAACCTAATAACAGCTGAAGCCCTACAATGGTTAAACTTACAAGAAAGACAGCCCATAATGCTTTTGAAAACTTCTTAGAAACAACAAAGATATATACACATCTAGTGGAAGGAGCATAATTAAATTATAAAAGGAAAACTTTACAGAATTTCAAAAAAACCAGTCTAACCCATTATATTCATATAGATGAAACCAATCTCTAATAAAATAAAATGGGAAAAGTTGTACAGTTGGCGGCAAATCGTGGTAAGGAGGCAAAATAATTCCTCCTGTTGCTATTTGCGTAACACTCTCTCCTAATTAAACCACTTGTTTTCATTCTAATAAAATCTATCGCGATGTAAAGATTGTCCCCATAAAGACGATACCATAAATCGAATACAAAGTATTTTACCCCCTTCTTTAATCCAATACTTAGGCGAGACTGGGCATAAAAATTAGGTATTATTTTCCTTTTTTATATCAAAAGGTCAATATAGCGATAAAGCAGTTTTTGTAAGCCTTGATGGTCAGCGGTTTTTTACTGCTATCTTACATTGTTTTATCATTAGCAGAATACTTAACATTTTAAAAAAGACATATAAAAATTATCATTAAGAGGTTCTTACGGATAGCACATATAATCAAAATTGTTAGCTCTCATTTTTAAAATGCAACCAGCACATCACCTTGACGTTTCCAAATTTAGCTCCTTCGAAAAATATAGAAAAAAGAGCTTCCGATTAAGGACAGCCCTCTTAAATATCATCTCATCACCAATCCGCCATCTACATTCAAACACTGTCCTGTAACAAACGCAGCCAAATCCGATGCTAAAAACAGAACACTCCCTGCAATATCATCCGGGCTTGCTAAACGTCCCATCGGAGTCATTTCGATGATTGATTCTCGTACAGTTTCTTGCGTTTCTGAGCTGGAATCTGTTGGATATGTCAGCCCTGGTGCGACTGCATTGACGGTGATTCCAAATACACCTAGCTCTTTGGCTAAATTTCTTGTAAAACCTAACAGCGCCATTTTTGATGTTGTATAGTCATGGTATGGAATAATGGGAAAATCAATTAAATTGCTGACAATATTGATTATCCTGCCTTGCAGTTGTTCTTTCATAAACGGCATGACTGCTTTGCACACATTATAGGTGCTATGTACATTGCCTTCCCACTGGCTGTTGTATTCTGCCCAAGTGATGTCCCAAGCTGTTTTCCTTGTTTTCGGATTAAAGGTATAGTGGCTCAAGGCATTATTAACAACGATGTCGATAGTTCCGAATGAATCAGCAATCTGCGCGACCATATCAGTGACCTGTTCTTCTGCTTGAACATCTGCCTGAAAGGCAACTGCATGCCCCCCTGCTGCTTCTATTTCGTTAACAACCGCTTCGGCGAGGTGTTTGTTTTTCAGATAATTGATAATAACAAATGCACCTTCCGCAGCAAATTTTTTGGCAATCGCAGCGCCTATTCCTCTGCTTGCACCTGTTACTAGTACAATTTTTTCTTGAAGATTCATCAATCCTCCGTCCTTTCTATTCAACATCGCTGTCGTATTTTTCAAGACTGTATTCAAGGTCTCGTTCAATGTCAACCATGCGGACAAGATCAACTAAATTAAAGCCGCCGTCATGATGCCAGCCTGGTTTTGCCCGGTTCATCTCCCCGATTGGACTAACTCGATTGACTCCAGCAGCACCAATACTGTTTGCGATGGAGAATAGTCTTGCTGGTTCCACAGCAAGTCCGCATGATTGGAGATAGCTCTCCCATTGCTTTAAGTAAACCGCCGCTTTTTCAAGCCTGTCTATTTCATACACATGAACAGTCCGGTTTAATGGTGTACCGCTAAAAGCAGGTTCCTCGTGGTAGATAACCGTCCATGCTGTATCACCATTACTGCTGTAGACTGCAGTTTTCTGTGTTTGCAGGCTTTTTAAATTGTATTGATTACGGAAGTTTTGAATAGACATCGCCTCTTCCCCCGTCAGCTTTGCTCTCGGTCTTTTATTATGATAACGGGCAAGCTCAGCTGCTAACCCTTGTGCAAACTGCTTCGGGCTGACAACCCCACCTTTTTCCACATAAACTGCTTGAGGTGAAAGACAGCTTTGCTGGTCGTAAATCGAAATATCTTCAGTAAGCTTATGCAGTGTGCTTCTGTAATACTCAGCAGTGAGTGCTTCCTTTCCAATCATAGCAAAGCTGATTTTATGGCCGTACGATAACAGTTTTTTATGAATTGTTGCCTTCTTCCTGATTTCTTCAACCGTTGTACTCGAACCATATACGATAACAGCCTCGCCCCAACTGATGGCCATATTATCAAGGGGTTCTGTTCCCCCCTTCCAGGGCAGGATGGCAATGGCTTCTGCTAATTTTACGTCCACTTCCTTTAAAGACTGGAGAAAGAGGGCCGGAAGGAGGGGCTCTGAGAATGAGGTCTTTCCAATTGCAGCTGATTTAAGCAATAGCCCCATTATTAAGCTCCATAATTGTACTCCAGGCACGTTACCTGAGAAAATATGAAAAATAGTATTTGGACCATATGCACGGCTCATACCGCCCGATTTCCTCGGCCTAAATTCGTCTAAAACTGCAGGCTGATCAAATTCCTCATCCAGGAAGCGTAACAGCTCCTTTTTCCGAAATGTCCGCATATACCTTTTCAACTCCAGCCGAACCATGTCTTGATCATAACCGGTGAC
>JAPSHL010000217.1 GCA_031179905.1 Bacillus sp. (in: firmicutes)
ATGCAGTACTTTAAGAATATGAATAAAAAATATGCAATCATTCTTAATGAATTAGGCAATGCCAATTTAGAAAAGCATTTGTTTGAAGAAGAATCGCTGTTTGAATTGTTGAATGGCTGTGTTTGCTGCTCTGTAAAGGATGATTTACGAACTACTTTAGATGAGGTTGCAATAATGGCGCAAAATCAGCAAATCGATGTTGTTCTCTTAGAAGGTACTGGTGTGGCGAATCCGGCGGAGATAATTGACACCTTTAAAGAGGAGCGGTTTGTTCCATTCTTTCAATTAAAGGAAAGTATCTGTGTAGTAGATGGACTGCATGTCGCAGAGTATACGAGCATCTTTTCTAGTTCTAAGGAAGTAAGGCTGCTGCAGAAGGAACAGATTGAAAGAGGAAGTTTAATTGTGTTAAATAAAATGGATCAGTTGAATGATAAAACAGCGATTGATAAAGCAGAGAAAATCATCAGAAAATTTAACAAGCAGGCACCGATAATTCATACAGCTTACGGAGATGGCATAACTCTCTATTTAGATGGAAGCGATACAGCGATTCCATTCACTCCGGAGATGTCAAAAAATCATCATCACCACCATCATATTAAAGCGGTCAAGCTAATGTTTAAACAAAAGGCATCCAAACAAGAAATTGCGGAACTTCTTGAACAAAATAAAGAGCGGTTGTACAGAGCAAAAGGAATTGTACAAAATAAGGAAGACCATGAATGGTATCATTTTCAATATGCTTCAGGATTAATGGAGTGGGAAAAGCTTGGCAAAAGGCCGTCTGTTGCAGCAGGAGAAATTGTGCTCATTGGAAATAATTTACAAAAAGAAGAGATACATATATAAGTATTAAATGTCTGCATGGTGACTCTATGCAGACATTTCTTTTTTTGAAAGAAAGACATAATGGAAGATTCCAATGCATAGAGTAGATGATAGAAAGGTAGACAAGCAAGTAAATTGATCAATTCTAAAAGGAGCTAGATATGTCCATTCCTACTAGTATAAAAGATTTTTTAGTCTTTTCCTTATTCCTGTTTCTGATGTACTTATTTTTCTTCGGAGATGTATCGACCCTTCCATTTATAGAGAAGTTACTGTCTGATGATGTTCAATCGATATTTATTGTTTTTCTTGCGATTTTTCTCGAAGCCCTTCCTTTCCTCCTGCTTGGTGCAATCGCTTCTTCTGTCATTAATATTTATGTATCTGAAGCAATGATTGCCAGAATCATTCCGAAAAATCCAATCGCAGCCATTTTTGTAGGTGTTCTTGCAGCTGTCATAACACCAGTATGTGAATGTGCCATCATCCCTGTAGTCCGCAGACTTATCCAAAAAGGTGTCCCAGTCCATGTAGGTGTCGTATTGCTGATGTGTGCGCCGATATTAAACTTTATTGTGTTCGGAAGCACTTATTATGCATTTAGATTAAATACGCCGATCGTCTATGGAAGATTTATTGTTTGTGTGTTAGCTGCGGTTATCGTCGGTTTTATCATGCATGCCTATTTTTCCAAAAAGAATGTTTTGAAAATGCATAAGGAAGATTTAGTAGGAAATGTTCCTGTTAATGTAAATAAAGGAGATTCAAAGTGGAAAGGAATTCTTCATCATACTTGTTTTGAATTTTTTGCTGTTGCTAAATACTTCATTATTGGCGCAGTTTTTGCGGCTGTGGCCCAAGTATACTTACAAGAGACTTTATATGGACTAGCTGGGGAAAATATTTTTAAAGGAACAGCTGTTATGATGGCTTTAGCATATATTCTGTCATTATGCTCTGAAGCAGATGCGTTTGTGGCGGTTTCTTTCACAAAAACCTTCCAACCAGAAGCTATTCTTGGATTCCTCGTTTTTGGTCCTATTTTGGACTTTAAAAACACACTTGTAATGCTTGCTTCCTTTAGATTAAAGTTTGTAGCAGTCTTTATTGGAGTTGTATCAGTTATTGTCTTTGCACTGTCCATAATCGCAGGACATTTTATGTAAAGTGGATTGGATTGGGTAAGCGCCGAAGTGTTAAATGGATAGAAACTGTCATAAAGGAGGAGAGAAATATGAGGTTGCGGTGGAGTCCGATATGGCAGCTTTCAAATGAAATGCAAGGGATCATTATGATCGGATTTAGTCTCATTATTTTTAAGCTTTATGTAAAGAATATGATTACTGCTTTTGTTGCACCTAAGATGCTGCCTTATTTGCTTATATCAATGGGAGTATTATTTCTGCTTGGTTTTTTTCGGCTGTTAAACAGCAACTTGAAAGGAGCAGATTGTGACTGTGATGTTTGTGATGAAAATGTTCCGCCCTGGAAGCTTGCTTTATCCTATCTCTTTTTCTTAAGTCCTCTTGTGCTGTTTTTTTCAATCAGCGATTATTCATTAAATGATGATGCATTGTCCAAGCTTACAGATCATGATGGAAATACAACGGAACTTACGGAGGGAACGGGGTCTGCTGGGGAGCTTTCGGCTGTCATAAATGACAAGGAGCAGATTGTGGTGAATGATGATAATTATTTCCAAGTGATGGATGTCTTAAATAATCAGCTTGATGAAGTGGAAGGTACGTCCATCGTAATTAAAGGTTTTATTTACAGAGAGGATGGATTTGCGGAAAATGAGGCAGTGATAGCGAGATATGTGATGACGCATTGTATTGTCGATCTATCTGTATACGGCTATATGCTTAATGGGAATCTGCAATCAGCTGAATCTAATGGGTGGTATGAAATAAAAGGGACGGTTATGAAACAAGAAACTGATGGTGGGATGATGCCGACCATTAAAGTGGACAGCATTGAAGCTGCAGATTCGCCAAAAGACGAGTATTTATATCTCTTTTAGTCTGACAATCTTGCAAAACATTGGCTGTTCTTATAAGATAATAGTAATAAAATAGTTTCGGGAGCTTGTGGAATCAGGCTGAGAGGATGGCTAAACTGCCATCGACCGTATGAACCTGTTGGATAATGCCAGCGCAGGGAGGTGTACATAAAATTGACACTTTGCTTAGGCAAAAGTGTTTTTTCTTTTTTAGCTTATGTTTTTGTAAACTCCTGAAGGTCTAACGACATTTCCTGAGACACTTAAACATGAGCTTTTTTAGTTGGAATAATATTACTAGAAAGCAGGGAAGAAAACATGACATCATTAAAAAACAGACCAGAAGTGGAAGAGCTGCTTGCCAGATTACGAGAAAGTTCACCCCTCATCCATAATATCACGAATGTGGTTGTTACTAATTTTACAGCAAATGGGCTGCTTGCAATTGGAGCTTCTCCCGTTATGGCTTATGCAAAGGAAGAGGTTGCAGAGATGGCTAGAGCAGCTGATGCCCTTGTGTTAAATATCGGCACATTGAATGCTGATAATGTTGAGAGCATGATCATCGCAGGGAAAGCGGCGAATGCTGCCAATACACCCGTAATATTAGATCCAGTTGGAGCTGGTGCGACGAGCTTCCGCACAGCTTCTATCCAGCGTATTCTCCAAGAGGTAAAGATAACTTTATTGAGGGGAAATGCTGCTGAGACAGCAAATGTAGCTGGAATGAAAGCGAAAATAAAAGGGGTTGATTCTGTTTCCTCATTAGAAGATCATGCAGGAATTGCAGTAAAGGCTTCTAAAATAATCGGTGCTCCTGTATGTATCACTGGTGAAAAGGATGTTGTGACAGACGGGCAGACTGTTTATTATGTTGGCAATGGCCATCCTATTATGACAAAAGTGACAGGGGCAGGCTGTCTATTATCTTCAGTATTGGCTGCGTTTATCGCTGTGGAACAGGACGTGCTGCTTGCGGCTGCTGCGGGCCTTGCTGCTTACGGGATTGCTGCTGAAAAAGTTGTTCACAATAAGCCAGATATTGGACCAGGCAGCTTCCAGACAGCGTTTTTAGATGAATTATCCCGCATTGATGTTGAAGATGTTAAAAAATATAAAAAAATTGAAGAACAAGCAGGTGAGTAAGATGAAGCGGAATATAGCATTGACGATTGCGGGCTCAGATTCTGGGGGAGGGGCAGGCATACAGGCAGATTTGAAGACATTTCAAGAGCTTGGTGTGTACGGTATGTCAGCCATCACAGCAGTAACAGCTCAAAACACATTAGGAGTGGATGCTGTGTACCCTATGTCTTTGGAAGCAATTGAAAAACAGATCGACGCTGTTGCAACAGATATCGGCACGAATGCAATCAAAACCGGCATGCTTTTTGATAGTGCTATTATCGAGCTTGTTGCTGCAAAGATTAAACAATATAATTGGAAAAATGTAGTCGTAGATCCTGTTATGATTGCAAAGGGAGGGGCGAGTTTACTGCAAAAGGACGCCGTTATCGCCTTGAAGGAGCATCTCATCCCGCTGGCAACAGTGATTACGCCGAATATCCCTGAGGCCGAAGTCTTGACAGGTTTGTCTATTGGTACGATAGAAGACAGGAAAGAAGCAGCTATCATGTTGCATAGCATCGGTGCAAAGTATGTTGTAATCAAGGGTGGTCACGGTGATGGTGATAATCTAGTTGATTTGCTTTATGATGGCAGCGACTTTTATATGATCGACTCAAAAAGACTGAACACAAAGAACACCCATGGAACTGGCTGTACTTTTGCAGCAGCGATGGCAGCTTCCTTAGCAAACGGAATGTCTGTCCGCCAATCTTTCAAGGCTGCAAAGGACTTCGTTTATTTAGCAATAAAGCATAATTTGAACATAGGTAAAGGTCATGGGCCAACTAATCATTGGGCTTATGCAGAAGAAAAAGCAGCAGTAATACAGTAGTTGGGAGACTTCTAAGGAATGGAAAAGTATACAGTACAGGAAATGAAACGATTTATGAAGCTTTATTTTATTATGGGAAGTAATAATAGCAAGCTGCCTCCAGAAGCAGTGCTTCTAGAGGCATTGAAAGGGGGCATCAGTATTTTCCAATTCAGGGAAAAAGGCGATGATGCCCTACAGGGTAATGCTAAAAGAGAGCTTGCAAAAAGACTCCAGCAGCTCTGTCAAGATTACAGCGTACCTTTCATTGTGAATGATGATATTGAACTAGCGTTAGAACTGAATGCAGATGGGGTTCATATTGGGCAAGATGATGAGTCTGCACAAATAGTCAGAGGAAAAATCGGAGATAAAATTCTTGGTGTGTCTGCACACAGCTTGGAGGAAGTAGAGGCGGCAATATTAGCTGGTGCGGATTATATTGGCATTGGCCCTATCTATCCGACAATTACAAAAAAGGACGCAAAGGAAGTACGCGGTACTGTATTAATCAACGATGTAAGAAAACAAAACATAAATATTCCAATAGTTGGGATTGGCGGCATAACTGCTAATAACGCTGCACCAGTTATGCAAGCAGGCAGTGACGGGGTCGCGGTTATTTCCGAAATCAGTGCATCAAGCAAGCCGTTAATCCAAACAGAGAGGCTGTTGGCAGCCATATCGGATATATCAGAAAAAAACAAGGTTTTTAGCCGAAAATAAGTCAAACACCCAGCCAAATAGACATTTACCGCATAAGATGATTTTGTAGCAAGCAGCAAATGAAACACGAAAAGCTGCAAATACGATTTCAGAAAGGGAGATGTTCTATGTACGGATACGGATATGGCGGATATGGTTACGGCGGAGGCTGTGGCGGCGGATATGGCGGCGGCTTCGCATTAATCGTTGTATTGTTCATACTATTAATTATTGTTGGTGCAACGCTGCTTTACTAATAAAACGTAAAAAGCTGGTCTGAAAAGGCTGGCTTTTTTAATTATGTTAACTTTTTTAACGTAAGAATGACTTGGAAAGCACATAGTATTGCTTGATAGCGATTTGTAAAATATTTTTATAAGAATAACTTTTATACATACTTTCATTAAAACCGCATTACAAATAGGGTTATAGAAGGTTAATCTAATTAATTTAAGTTTTTAGAAAATTAAATTAATAAATAATATTGACAGAATTTTTTATATCGTTAAAATAAGGTTTATCAAGTGTTAGATTATATGACACTT
>JAPSHL010000218.1 GCA_031179905.1 Bacillus sp. (in: firmicutes)
TATATATTGGTTCCTATAAGATGACAATACTTTTTTAAAAGAGTAATTGACATGAATTTTCTCAAAAGTCATTGCATCAAAAAACGGGTATTTTGTCAGGTCATTATTGCATACAGGACAGAACCATTCACCTCTCTCTGTGCTGCTGTATGAAGGTCTATTGCACTTATCGCAGTTTTTTCTATACATATTCCACCTGCTAACCTTTTAATTTCAAATATATGCTTTAGGAATGAACAAAAGTAGTTCTTTTTAAATAATTTTTTGTTCTTTTTATCGAACTAATGAATTTAGTATAGTTCAATTATCTCATTTTGGAAAATTCTAAAATCCGCTATTTTTTCTCTTTAGAGAACGATTATCGTTCTTTTTCTCGAATTTTCTCCGTTATTCTAGCTTTTTTGTATTTTTTATTGAACAATTCGTTCGTTATAATGAAAATGTGATTAATAATAAATAAGGAGAAAATTCTATATGGTTGGTGCTGCACTAAAAAGACTGCGGTTAGAAAAAGGCTACTCCATTAATGAGCTTTCTGACCGTGCAGGTGTTTCTAAGTCTTATTTGAGTTATATTGAACGAGGCATCCAAAAGAATCCCTCTTTACAAGTCCTTTCAAAGCTTGCTTCCACTCTTGATACACATGTGGAAGAACTCCTCGAAACGAATTCAAGCGGGACCGAATACTTAGATTCAGAATGGATCAATTTAGTCGAAGATGCTATAAAAGAAGGGATTACAAAGGAAGAATTTTCGTGCTATCTGGAATTCATTAAATTCAAAAAGACATCTGCAGATTAATGACAAGGCTTTCTGGAATCGTTTCCTTTAAAAAAAGGCATATGGAAGTTTCCTGTTTAGGAAAGCACCATATAGCCTTTTGCCGGTCATTTCTTATTTATTTAATTCAACAGCAATCCTTGAGCCAACCTCTGCATTATTTTTCACTAATGCAATATTAGCTGTAAGACTGGATCCTTCTGTCAATTCCTTTACCTTGCTCAGTAAGAAAGGGGTAACATTTTTTCCGCTAATGCCATTTGTTTTCGCTTCATTCAATGCTGTTTCAATAATGTTCGTTATATATGACTCTTCCATCGCATCTTCTTCTGGAATCGGATTAGCGATTACCACACCGCCTTTTAAGCCCAGCTCCCATTTTGTACGAATCATATCAGCTGCCAAAACAGGATCATCAATACGGAAGTTTACATTAAAGGGGCTTGTTCTTGTATAGAATGCAGGCAATGTGTCAGTACCATATCCAACAACAGGCACACCGAATGTCTCTAAGTATTCAAGTGTCAAGCCGATATCAAGGATTGATTTCGCTCCTGCACACACGACAGCCACACTTGTTTGAGCCAGCTCCTGTAAATCAGCAGATATGTCCATTGTTTGTTCTGCCTCACGGTGGACACCTCCAATGCCTCCAGTAACGAAAACTTCAATCCCGGCAAGTTCAGCACAGATCATTGTTGCAGCAACAGTAGTCGCACCATTTTTCTTATTAGCAATCAAATATGGCAAATCTCTTCTACTTGCTTTCTCAATATCATCGCTTTTCGCTAAGAATTCTATTTCATCATTAGAAAGTCCAATTTTAATCTTCCCTTCAATAATGGCAATTGTTGCTGGAACTGCTCCATTTTTGCGGATGATATCCTCTACCTCTTTCGCTGTTTCAACATTTTGCGGGTACGGCATCCCATGAGAAATGATTGTGGATTCAAGAGCTACAATTGCTTTATTATTCTTCTTAGCTTCTAATACCTCTGCTGAATACTCTAGCCATTCTGTTTTCATTTATTATTCTCCTTTAATCAAAGTATTTTTTGAATGTGTCTTGAAGCTTTTTCTGATTTAATAACGGGTTTACTGTTTCATGTGATTGAAGTGTCAGCAACGAGCAGGCCATTCCGATCTTGCAGGAGTTTTCCGTGTTTAACCCTTTCAAGTAGGAGTACATAATTCCCGCCACTAAGGAGTCTCCTGCCCCTGTCACATCAATTACCTCCACAGGAGGCGGCAAAATGACACCGGCTTCTCCAAGCTTCGTGAAAAAGATCAAGCCTTTGTCTCCACGAGTAATTACTACTCGTTCAACACCCTTTTTCATGATGATTTCAGCTGCTTTAAAAAAGTCTCCTTCCTCATAAATTCTCATGTCAGACAGTGCCTCTGCCTCATTTTTATTGGCAATCAGCCATGTCACTCCTCTTAAATCACCTGGTAGCTTCTTCACTTTTGGAGAAGAAACTGGAGTGACACAAAGCTGGAGATTTTCCTTCCTGCACCTGACAATAACTTGTTCCAGCACATCTGCAGGGAAATTGGTGTCTAAAATAATCAACTCAGATGATGCAATATGACCCCAGCGCTTTTCAATAATGTCTTGTGTCATGCTGTCGTATATCGACATATCAGCTAAAGCAACTGTCATCTCCCCTTCAACATCAAGAAGTGCAGTGTAAGTTCCTGTAGCATACTCTTCTGATACGATAGTCGGCTTCATATCAGCATAGAGCTTCGTATAGTCGATAATCCAATCCCCGCTGTGATCTGCTCCGACCATTGTCAATAAGGAGCTCTCCATACCAAGCCGGCCGAGATTTTCGGCAATATTGCGCGCAACCCCGCCGCAAGACTGACTAGTGCTCGCAGGGTTGGAGGTTCCAAACTTAATCTTGTCCTCTACTTGAATTTTTCTGTCAATATTAGCCCCGCCGATGCAAATAACCTCTTTTTTCTGCGGTAAGACATAAGCACGTCCAAGGAGTTTTCCCTCCCGCGTCAATGCGGAAATATATCCGGCAACTGCTGATCTTGATAATCCTGTTTTTTCAGCTAATTCATTTTGTGTCAGAAAAGGGTTTTCTTGAATAAGCTGCAGGATTGTAATTTCTTTTTCATTCATAGTTTCACCCCCGAACAGTATGTAATAATAATTTCACTTTTAAACTTTTGTTTACATTATAAACTTTTGTTTACAAGAGAACAAGTTTTAATTTCTAAATCTTCTAATTTCACTGTTTATTACAAAAAAAAGAAGACTATCTCTAGTCTTCTGAAACGGTTCTAGGCTGTATTAAAATTTCAACACGTCTGTTCTTTTCTTTTCCTTCTTCTGTTTTGTTGCTGGCAATTGGCTTGAATTCTCCGTAGCCTTTCGCACTAAAGGAGCTTGGGTTCAGCTTGTTATTGTCCATTAATAGCTTCATGAAGTTAATCGCCCTGGAAACACTCAAATCCCAGTTTGAATCAAATTCGGAATTCCTGATCGGTACATCGTCAGTATGTCCGCTGACAATGATGCTTCTCGGCGGGTCCATCACCAATAGTTTAGAAATCTCAGAAACTAGATGTTCGTCTTTGTCGCGGATATTTGCACTTCCAGATGCAAACAGAACATTATCCCTGATGGAAACAAGCAGTCCTTCATCTGTCAAAGAAGTTTCCAGCTTGTCCTCCAAGTTGTTCTTCTCTATATAACTATTCACCTTATCTTGAATGCCTTGTAATTCTTCCTGGTCTTGCTTTTGCTGCGCTTTAGTCAACTCTTCTTCTGAAACCTCAGAGTTCTTAGAAGACTGTTCTTCTGATGCGTCACCTTCGGTTTTATTATTTTCATCTAAGTCAGACTTCTCCTCTACTTCAACAGGGGTAGGACTCGGATATTCAAAAATACCAGTTCCAGCTTGAAATTCCTGATTAAAAACTTCCGCTAATGCAGCAAACTTTTTCTGATCAACAGAGCTCATCGCATAAAGTACGATAAACAATGCCAGCAATAATGTAAGCAAGTCTGCGTATGGAACAAGCCATGATTCGTCTACATGCTCCTCATGGTGTTCTTTTTTCTTTCTTTTTTTACTCATTGCCACTCACGCTGCCTTCCAGTTCTTCAAGGAATTTTTTCCTTTCAGAGATCGGCAAATAAGATGCTAGCTTTTGTTCAATTACACGTGGTGCTTCTCCTTCTAAGATAGAAAGGATCCCTTCAATCATCAGGTATTTTTGTTTTGCTTCAATTTTTGACTTCCTTTTTAACTTATTGGCAAATGGATGCCATAATACATATCCAGTAAAGATACCAAGCATTGTTGCAACGAATGCAGCTGAAATAGCATGTCCCAGACCTTCTGAGTCATCCATATAACCCAATGCGGCAATCAGTCCGATAACTGCTCCAAGCACTCCAAGTGTTGGTGCATATGTTCCTGCTTGTGTAAAGATTAACGCAGAAGCTTGATGGCGCTCTTCCATTGCTTCAATTTCTTCTGATAGAACATCACGAATATATTCTGCACTTTGGCCATCCACTGACATAGACAAGCCATTTTTCAAAAACGGGTCTTCTACTTCGTCAGTTTTTGATTCTAATGCCAAAAGACCTTCTTTACGAGCTAGTTGAGCCCATTCCGAGAACATGCGGATTAACTCTCTCGTATCAGGAACCTTTTGTTCTTTGAAGATAACTCCAAATAATTTAGGAACCTTTTTAATTTCACTAGTAGGGAAGGCAATAACAACAGCCGCTATAGTTCCTAGTACGATAATCAGAAGGGCTGCCGGGTTGGCCAGCACTGAGGGGCTTACCCCTTTAAAGACCATCCCGATCCCTACTGCAATGATTGCTAATATGATACCAATTAATGATGTTTTATCCATAATAACCACCTATCTTACAGTCTATTTCTTCTATCTTTTATTACTATTGGTTTTTGTTTCATTACAGTTGATTACTTTCTCTTCCTTTTCTTCGACATTTTCCAGCAAATTTTTAGAAAAAAAGTTATTTTTATTTATATGATTTTTGTAAACACTATTTGAACATTATAAAAGCAAAAAAAAGATGCCTTACTTAGCATCATCAGTTCGGTTCGAATATTCTTGCTTAACGTGTCAGCCGATCCTCCACCTTCTGCTGGTAGCTTCCGAAATGCTTTGAGTGGCTGTTACCTGTTCGTTTTTTGATCATCTTGTGAAATTGAATCTGCTTCTGATTATATTTCGTCTGTAATTCTGCTGATTCATCTTTGTCAACACATGCCTTCAATAGGTTTTCAATATTAAGAAGCTCCTGCTTCAGTTCATTTTCTTCTATTGAATAGCCGCTGTTTTTCAAAATTCGGTAAGCCATGCGCAGTTCCTGCGGCACAGCCGCCAAGCTGTCTTTAGGTAGGGGTTTCCCAAACCCTGGAAGATTTTTGAACTCCCCTTCTTGATAAGCCCTTTTTATCTTGTCTTCCGAAACAATTGTAGAGAAATCCATGTTTGCACATCCTTTCCTTTAGTAATTAGTATAACTTACAACCCGAGACAAATGTGCTTTACTATCCATTTAAAAATTGTTTAGCAAAAGAATAGGAATCCCTGTTTTTCAGGACAATATAAAAGATAAGAAAGGGGTGTGTAATAATGGCTAGAGGTAAAAATTTCGAACATAAGAAAAAACATCATCCTGGTCCGCTTCCAGAAGGTGTACGAAAACATACACATGCAGAAGATGCACCTGAAGACGAGGAATTTATCGTGACACAAGAAGCTTTTAAAAATCGTATAGAAGAAGAATGACTGCTTGGCAAGCCGGCTGCTTGCCGGCTTGCCTCTCCTCCCCTCTTTTTTCGCTGATCTCTCATTTATCCATTCCAATACAACAAATGGTATACTAATTTGATAAGACCTTTAGATTGCAGGCTAACTTAGCTTGTTTTTAGAAAAACAGGTGCTGGAAGGAGCAAATATGAAATCACTTGTACTTTGTGAAAAACCGAGTGTGGCTAGAGAGATTGCCAGAGTTCTCGGATGCAACAAAACAACGAAAAGCTATATAGAGTCAGACAAATATATCGTTACCTGGGCATTGGGCCATTTAATCGAACTAAAAATGCCTGAACATTATGACCCTAAATATAAGACTTGGAATTTGGACGACTTGCCGATCATCCCGGAGAAAATGGATTTGAAAGTCATGAAGCAAACAAGTCATCAATATAAGGCAATTGAACATCTT
>JAPSHL010000219.1 GCA_031179905.1 Bacillus sp. (in: firmicutes)
TTGCACAGATGCGGGTAGCTTCATGCCGTCAAATGCGCATACTCCAAAGCTGTTGACTTTCTTTATGTACTGCTGGGCAGCCTTTTCATACTTCGTCAGATTTTCAAGCAAATTTTCCTGACCGGCAAGCCAAACAACATTTCCCCAATGCCTGATAGGTTTGCCAGACTTTAAGAGTGGGCTTAATGTATCTGCAAATACACGGAACATTCTGTCTGGGTCAAGCGGTTTACTAGGATTATAGAAATCGTTATGATTCATAAAAAGAATCGAATCCAGCTGTGATTTAGCAAATCCTTGATTATTCAGCCTTTCAACAAGGATAGAGCAAACTTTCTCGCTATCCACAAAAAGTATCCCTTGCTTTAATTCAATGCCTCCAATTAAAAAAGAGAGGGCATTTTCTATGTATTTTTCAAACTCTGCTGATACATATAAAATATGGGTACCATTTCTGATTTTCATATTTTTGCTAAGAGCTGTTTCAGGCGGAATCTTATGTCTGAAGGTGTTTACTGCCATCCAAGTCCCTACTTTCTTATGTAGCGTTTCATGCTCATATTGATATTATTAAAAATTTTGACTATTTTCGCTACTTTTGGCATCGCTTTCTTTTCTAATTCTATCATACATTATTTATAGGTAATTTTCCTAGTACCTTTGTGATGGTGCTAAAGAATTTCTTTCCATCAAAAAGACGCCTTTTAGGGCGTCTTTTCTGTTTACTCTTCCTCGATTAAGTGCTTAAGCACAGACAGTTTGTTGTGCCAGAACTGTTCGTAATAGGAAATCCATGCTTGAACCTCAGCAAGCGGTTCAGGCTGAAGGGAAAAAATCTTTTCTCTGCCTGTTTTTTTAGCTGTGACAAGTCTTGCTTCAGACAGCACTTGCAGATGTTTGACAATTGCTGTCCTGCTTACTGGAAACTGTCTCGAGATTTCAGAAATTGGCATATCCTTTTCAGACAGCAGTTTAAGCACTTGTCTTCTCGTAGGATCTGCAATCGCTTGAAAAACATCGTGTTTTACAGCAGAAGCAGTCATTTAAGCTTCGGCATCCTTTTTTAGCTTTTGGATTATGCCGCTCCAGCCTTGGTTCATTCTATCACGTATGATGGCGGATTTTTCATTTGCTTTGCCAATTAATTCGTCTTTATTCTTCCAACCGCCATGGACAATTGTAAATTCAGTTTGCCCATTAACCTCTTGCAAAGAGAACGTGACAAACCATCCGTCAGTATCCCAATCAAAGCTAAGTTTATGGGGAGGATTTATTTCTGTCACTTTACAAGGAGATGGTCCAAAAGGAGACTGGAGATGAAACTCATGGTCAAGCCTTGCCTCGAAATCATTCGGCATAAACCAGGCAGCAATCCCCTCTGATGTAGACACAAAATTCCATACTTTTTCGATATCGGCGTTAATAGTAACAGTTTGGACAATATCCTGCACTCTGTCCTGATTTTGGCTAGTTGTCATAAATGTTAAACCCCTTCACAGTTATATACTATTATAACACCTTTTGGTTATGTTTTTATTTTATAACACCTTTTGGTTATATGTCAACCTGCTTTTTAATAGTATGACAATAGTTCGTTTTTTCTTATTCCTTCATATCATATTCCCTTACCACTTTGCAAATACGGACGGAGTAATCTTCATACCAGCGTGATTTCCCCAGCTCTTGTGCCGTCTTATGAACCGAATTCTCCTTCCACTGCCTAATTGCTTCAAGTGACTCCCAATACGATACGGTTATCCCTATATTTGAATCTCTTGCACTATCTATGCCAATAAAACCAGGCTGTTTTCCAGCAAGTTCTTCCATTCTCTGAGCCATCTTGCCATAGCCGTTATCTCCGTCTGTTCTTTTTGATGTGAAAATAACTGCATAATAATGCTTCCCTTCCACCTTACTTCGCCTCCATCTATTTAGACTATTTATTTTAATTCTATTTTTTAAAAGAGAACTCCTTTCTGACTGGCTATTACAACAAAAAAACTGGCATAGAACTATTATGTTCTATGCCAATGTCCGTCCTTTTCGCTGCAGATAAAATTCCAGTGTACCCATTTCCTCATTCGCAAGAATCTCCATTTCTTCAAGATCTTTTGTGGTGACATATGGGTCCTTAGCATTCCATTTTATAATTTTAATAAAATAATAGTTTTTGACTGGATATAAGATAACTTTTGAATGAGCAAACTGGTCATAAATAAATTCCATTCTTCCTTTTTTCTTATAAGCGTAGGAAATTACATTCATATTCCCACCTGCTTTCTCTTTATTCACTATGTATTCCACTATTCCCTCGCACGTATGAAAAAAAACCAAGTGTACAGGTGGATTTTATTTATGCTATAATTACAAAAAATTCAAACTGAAGTTAACAATTAAGGAGATGAAATCATTATGGAAGAAAAAGGATGTTTTGACATAAAGGTGAATCACTTCTCCAAGACAATTGATATGTTAATAGAAGGTACCTTTGATCCACTTAAAGTTGAAGAGTTTGTCACTGAATTTACGAATAAAATGAAAGGACTGCCTGTCAAAGAGTACCGATTGATCATTGATTGTAAAAACATGGATGTTATGACTCAAGCGATGATCCCGTATATGGAAAACTCATTCCGTTTATACCAAGAATTTGGCGTAGAAAGAATGATTATCATTATTCAAAAAAGTCCTATGCTGAGAATGCAACTGAAACGAATCGCAACGAGAACGAAATTATTATACCCTATCATTGTAGAAGTATAAATTCAGCTGGGAAATAGAGTCTCTTTATATTTTTGAAATCAGGCTAGTAAAAAAGCTAGGCTTCACTAAGAAATGTAGAAAAATAGACATATTTCCCAGTCGCTCCATCTTATAATGACTTTACCATTTTTTTTAAAAAAAGTTTATAATGTTTACTTACTTCGTATGGCGTATTGTAAGCAGGAATATCCAATTAATCCAATATTGATTTTTCTTAATATTTAATCTAATATAGTTAATGTTTTATATTAAATATCTGAATAATCATACTTTGGGGGTTTCGTTTTATGGGGTTCATCGAGAAAATCAGCAGCTTTGCAGGGAAAACTTTTACATTATGGGTCTTAATATTTGCCGCAATTGCCTACATTATGCCAAATCATTTCGTTTGGATTGGCAGCTATATTGTTCCTTTGTTAGGGATTGTCATGTTCGGCATGGGGCTGACTCTAGAATTCTCCGATTTCAAGGAAGTTTTCACTCGGCCAAAAGATGTCGCACTTGGCGTAATTGGCCATTTCATCATTATGCCGCTGCTTGCATTTTTGCTTGCGGTTGGGTTGGACTTGCCAAGTGAAATTGCTGTTGGCGTCATTTTAGTCGGCTGCTGTCCAAGCGGCACTGCGTCTAACGTTATGGTATTTTTAGCAAGAGGAAATGTTGCACTAGCTGTTGCAATTGCGTCTGTTTCGACTATTTTGGCGCCGATTGTGACACCGCTGCTCATTTTGCTGTTTGCAAGTAAATGGATACATATTAGTGTTGGTTCCTTATTCCTCTCTATTGTACAAGTTGTCATTATTCCATTAGTTCTCGGCTTTATTGTCAAACGCTTTTTTGGTAAACAGGCTAAAGCTGGTGCAAAAGCGATGCCTCTAGTTTCTGTTATTGCTATTGTTTTAATTGTGGCTGCTGTTGTTGCTGGCAGTGCTGAAAGACTTGCTGAAACAGGACTTATAATTTTTGGAGTTGTTATTCTGCATAATGTTCTTGGCTTTTTTATTGGCTTTTTCTTCGCTCGACTTTGCGGCATGGACTTGGCAAAGCAAAAGGCAGTAGCAATGGAAGTGGGTATGCAAAATTCAGGACTAGGAGTTGCGATTGCAACAGCTCACTTTTCACCATTGGCAGCAGTTCCGAGCGCTATTTTTAGTGTATGGCATAACTTGTCAGGTTCGCTTCTTGCCAACCTTTTCAGCAGAATAAAAGATAAAAGCAATAATGAAGAATCGGAAATGAATCATAAGCTTGATGCTTAATAGCTGAACACAAAAGGGTGCATAATAGGATGCACCCTTTTGTGTTTAGCATAATTTAGCTGCGAATTTGAGTCACCCATTCTATTAAAACAGGAATATTCCAAATATTAATGCTGTTCAAACATCTTTATGGTAGGATAATATTATTAAAAAAATTTCTAGTACTCTAGAGAAAAAAGGAGATCATAAACATTGATTATTAAAATTGATGACTTACAAGGTTCTGAAATTGCCGAACTGTTAGAGGATCACTTACATAGCATGACACTTCATTCACCGCCTGAAAGTATTCACGCACTTGATTTAGAAGGCTTGCGCAAACCTGAAATTACTTTTTGGAGCGCGTGGGAGGATGGTGAACTGTTAGGCTGCGGAGCATTAAAGGAATTAGATGAGAAGCATGCGGAAGTCAAATCGGTCAAGACTTCTACTGCCCACTTGCGTAAAGGCGTTGCTAAACAAATTATGTTATATATTCTAGAAGCAGCAAAAGAGCGGGGGTATGAGCGCTTAAGTCTTGAAACTGGTTCAATGGATGCATTCTTGCCTGCAAGAAAACTTTACGAAACATTAGGATTTACATATTGCGGCCCATTTGCAGATTATACAATCGATGAGAACAGTATGTTTATGACAAGGACGCTGTAATGGTGAGGTAAGGAGAAGTATTGCAATCAAGCTTCTCCCTATCCGCTCTTAAACTCCTTCGCGACTTCCATTGATACGCAGCCTATTCCATACTGACTGCCAATTTTTTTGTTTCACTCTTGCCTCGTAAACCTGTCTGTTTTTTTCTTTTTTCTCAAAATGTGGCGTTGGTTTTACCATAAGGGAAACTGCATCTTCAATCCCATACGGTGCAGCAAGCACTATACTGCCATCGTGTCTCAGCATTACACCGAGTGCTGTAGCGGTCTCAGGAAAATGGGCCATACCGTCAAAAGAAGATGTATACATAGGGAAATTATTAATGACATGCATACGTGCCTGATTTTTGACAGACCAAGGCAGATTGGGATTGATTTGTTTTAGCTTTTTTTCCAGGAGCTTTTCCTGCTCCTCTGATATTTTAAGAGAGTCGTAATATATAACATCAATATCAGTGAGAGGGGTTCTGTGCGAGAATTGATGGATTGTATCCCATATCTTTGAACGAACAAAACCTGCACAGATCCACCAATCTGGCAAATCAAGTTTTCGAACAGCTCGCAAAACCCCCATCATCCATTCATCTTCCCTTATCCAATTAATGATGTGTCGTTCTGTTGGTTTCATGATACACCCCCTTTATTGTTGCTTCCATTTAAATAGTAACAGCAGCCAATGTAAGTTGTAAACTTTTACAATTTAACCCTGATACTTCCAAATAAAAAAGTGCACTTTGAGATCGCACTCATAGGATAGCCTCAAAGTTCTATTGTAACTGGTTTAGAGAAATAATAACCATGGTCCTGCTAATAGCCAAGCTGGATTTGTGCTTCTGTCTCTACTGCTTCAGTGATGATTACGTGCTATCAAAATGATTGGCGAAAACTACTTCCATATTGCCTTCAATCTGATCTATAAAAAAGACTTGCAGCTTATGAAGCAAAAAACTAGCCAGCACAAAAATCATCCATGCTTATTAAATTCTTAAAAGTCTGATCTTAAGTTGAGCATCTTAATCTATGAAATCAAATTAAATCACACTACTATTATCATACGCCTATATTACTTTTTTCTTCCGATTAACAAATATCATCTGCTAAGGGTAAAAAAACTGCACCTCAAGTTTTTAAAGGTACAGTTTTTAGAAGGCTATTTATTTAGGGTATGTCATTTCTTTCGGCTGAATATAACGATCAAACTCTTCTTCTGTTAAAAGCCCTAATTCTAATGCCGCCTGTTTTAAAGTAGAATTATCGGCATATGCTTTCTTCGCTATTTTTGCTGCATTTTCATAGCCAATATGTGGATTTAAGGCCGTAACAAGCATTAAG
>JAPSHL010000220.1 GCA_031179905.1 Bacillus sp. (in: firmicutes)
GTCGTTCACAGATTTGCTGCAAATTCAGCGGATTAATAAGGCTGCTCTTTATTTAACAAATTCGGATATGCCCATTCCAGAAATTGCAGAAGAGGTCGGCTATTCGAGTGTTTCTTTTTTCTATAAAAAATTCAATGAAATATTCCTTCAGACACCGAAGGGATATAGAGAACACAATCGTTAACTTTCAATTTACTCTAAGTAACCCCTTAAATCTTTGAATCGAGCAAACATCTTCTTTGTATTTGCCATTAAATCAATTGAAAACGCTTGCTACAATTAGAGCAGAAAGCAAGTATAAGATAATAGGGGTGTATATAAGATGAATTTTCAGTTTCCGAAGCAATTCCTCTGGGGCTCAGCAACGGCCGGCCATCAGGTAGAAGGCAATAACGATAACAGTGATTTTTGGGCAGAGGAGCAAGTCGAAGGCTCGCCGTATCAAGAAAAATCAGGGGATGCTATCGACCATTACAAGCTTTATAAAGAAGATATCGCTCTTATGTCAAGCCTTGGCTTAAAAGTGTTTCGCTTTTCTATTGAATGGTCGAGAATTGAGCCAGTGCCAGGACAGTACTCGCAAGCTGCCTTGGATCATTATCGTGATGTACTTAAAACATGCTATGCATATAATATGACGCCATTTGTGACGATGCATCACTTTGCGTCACCAAAATGGCTGATGCAGTTCGGCGGATGGGCAAGCCCTGATGTGCCTGAACGTTTTGCTAAATATTGTGAAACAGTATTCCGTGAGCTTGGCCATTTAATTCCATATGTACTGACGTTGAACGAAGTGAACCTTCCTGTTATGCTTCGAGAGCTGTTTACTAGCATAGGTTTTATCCCGCCGGTCGGAATTGATCAAAACGCATGGACAGCTCCTCAATGGCGAGAAGCTGCAGCAAAGCTTTGTGGTGCCACAACAGATCAGTATTTTACTTTCCATATGATATCAGATGAGAACTCGATGAAGCTTCTTCACATAGCCCATGAAAAAGCGCGTCAAGCGATAAAACGTATTTCTCCTGACACATTAGTCGGACTGTCAATGGCATTGTCAGATGTTCAATTCATGAAAGGGGGAGAGGATTTAGCCGCTAAAAAATGGCACAGCTATTTTGAACAATATTTGCCGATGATTGCAGAGGACGACTTTTTTGGACTGCAAAACTACACAAGAGAAGTGTATGGTCCAAATGGTCAAGTACAGCCTGACGAAAAGGCAGAATTGACACAAATGGGCTATGAATATTACCCGGAAGGCTTAGCAAATGTCATTCGCAAGGCGGCAGAGGCTATCTCCATTCCAATCATTGTCACAGAGCATGGCATTGCCACAGACAATGATGAAAGACGTGTAGAATTTATCCGCAGAGGATTAGAAGGACTGCAGGCTTGTTTAGAGGATGGAATCGATATAAGAGGGTATTTGCATTGGTCCACTTTTGATAATTATGAGTGGAATTCAGGATACTCCAAAAAATTCGGTTTAATTGAGGTAGACCGCACCACATTGGTAAGAAAGGTAAAGGAAAGCGCCCGCTTCCTCGGCCAAATCGCACAATCAAGTTCCCTCGTCAACAATTGAAGCATAAATTGCTCCCAAGTTTTTTAGGGAGCAAGTTTTTAGAATGATTTAAAAGTGTTATCGATTAATTTTTGAATCCAGCAATAATATTCTTGAATTATATCATCAATTAAATTGAAAGCGCTTGCTAAAATAGGAACAACATACTAAAAACATAAATATGTTGGAGGGAAAACGATGGAGATAGTTGATTGGAAAAAAACTCCTTTTAAGAGATTGGTAGTTGCAGCAATGCTTGGTGTCGGCACTGCTATCGCACCATTGGTTTTATTAGGATTTGGTCTTTCTACCTTTATAGTGATAAGAATTGTCGGACATGAGGATGCGACAGCTGTTTATGGAACTGCATCAGGGATTACAGGAATTGCCGTTGTTATTTTTGGATTGTTTGGAGGTGTGATTGCAGATAAGACAAGAATCAGGATGGGGAGAAGAAGATTTTGGATGGTAGCTGGCAGCATGCTCGGTGCGATTTCGATGCTGATGCTCACCTTTGCAGCATCAATTCCTATATTTATTATCTCCTTATGCTTGGCGAATTTCTTTTACGGCATGGTTTCCCTTTCCTGTTATGCAATTGTCCCAGAGCAGGTCGACCCGGAAAAGTTTGGCCGTGTTTCTGGGTTGATTGGCGCTGCGGCACCGGCGTTTGTTATGTCAGGTCAAATACTGATGGGAGTGTTCGCAAATTCAACGATTGAACAGAAGATGATTACTTTGATTATTATCCAGCTGATTGGCGGAATTACTGCAGCACTTTTAATTAAGGATAATTATTTTGCGAAAACAGAAAAAAACAGCAAAAAATCGCTTGGTTTTCGCGGCTTTTATCCGAGCTTTAAACAGCATCCTGCTTATACTTGGGCACTGTTGACAAAGCTGTTTATCAATTTCTCCAATGCCGGATTAAATATGCTGACATTGTTTTACATCGCGAGATTTCATTTAAGTGAAGCGAAGATTTTTCAAATAATGGGGCTGACGGCTCCAACAATCATAATGATGGTTGGTGCTGGGATTCTTGGCGGCTTTTTATCAGATAAAGTCAAAAAGCAAAAGCCTTTTGTAATGGGAGCTGCTCTCATAACAGCACTCTGCCTTGTCGCCTTTGCATTCTCAACAAGTGTGGCATGGGTCATTGTCGGTAATTTCATCTTTAACTTTGGGTTTGGTATGTATAATGCTGTAGATAATGCCCTTGTAAACCGCATCTTGCCTTCTAAGGAAAATGCGGCAAAGGATATCTCCATCATGAACACAACGACAAATATGGCATCAACATTAGTCAGCTTTGCAGCACCTGCGTTGATTGCTTTTGGTGCAAGTACATTTGGCGGTGATGGATACACGTTGTTTTTCCTAGTGCTCGCAGTATTTTCGATTCTCTCTGCCGCCGCTGTTCTTCCGATTCCAGAAATGGAAGGAAAAGGGGATGTGGATGACGAACCTATTGATGAAATAATCGTTTCCTAAAAAGATACAATGGGCTTACGATGCATCATACTGTTAAAGGAGAGGAACTTGTTATGAAAATCGAAAAATTTCAGTTATGGGAAGATAATGACCAAGTCACATTGACTGCATATCTGCTTGATAATTCTCAAGAATTTCAAACAGATAAAAAGCGACCTGCGGTTATCATTTGTCCTGGAGGCGGTTATTTAGGCACATCTGACAGAGAGGCTGAGCCTGTCGCTTTAAGGTTTGCGGCAAAAGGCTACCATACATTTGTGCTGCGTTACAATACGTACTTCCGTGAGTGGGTCAAAGATTTTAAGCAGCTTCCTGAGGTAAATGAACGTTCCCAATTTCCACAGCCATTACTTGATTTGGCGAAAGCAATTCTTTTAGTGCGAACAAATGCCAGTGAATGGTTTATAAATCCTGATGCTATTGCTTTATGCGGTTTTTCTGCAGGCGGTCACTTGGCGGCAAGCATGGCTGTCCATTGGCAAGACAGTTTCATTCAAGAGTCCTTTCAGGAAATTAATGCTTTATTTAAGCCGAATGCAGTCATTTTAGGATATCCGCTCCTTGATTATCAACTAATGAAAGCAAAAGTAGAGAAAGAGGCGGATGAGGCTAAGAAAGGTTTTTGGGAAATTTCGAGCAAGGCAGTATTCGGTACTAACACTCCTACTGATCAGCAGCTGAAAGAAATAAGTCCAGTCCGCAGTGTTACAGCCGATACACCGCCTACATTCATATGGCATACGGCCGATGATGATTTAGTTTACGCTGAGAATGCTTTAGTTTTTGCTCTAGAGCTGGCAAAAAATAAAGTGCCATATGAATTGCATGTTTTTGAAAGCGGTGTACATGGTTTGTCCTTAAGTGATCCAACGACTGCAGGAAACGCCAATCATATTAATGAAGCATGCCAACAATGGTTTGAATTGGCAGCCACATGGCTGAAAAAACATCTCGAATAATCGAGGAAATTTATTGAGAAAGGTGAATATTCTATGACAATCTTAAAAGCAGTAGCATTAACATGCGAGTATCGCACAAATCCACTCGGTATTGATATAAAAAAACCACGCATAAGCTGGAAAATCATTTCGGATGAAAGAGGAACATTGCAACAGTCGTACCAAATCCAAGTTTCCGATCATCCTGACTTTCGCGCATTGCTGTGGGATACTGGTATCATGCATTCTCAGGATTCACTGCATATCGAGTATGAGGGACCTGAGCTTCAAGAAAAAACTAGGTATTATTTCCGAGTGAAAGTCTGGGACAACAAAGCACGAGAATCCGCCTGGAGCGAAACAGCCTGGTGGGAAACAGCAATGTTTGCCGCATACGATTGGAAAGCCAAATGGATCACACCTGCTGAAGAGGAAATAGACCCGTTGAGTGAACCAGCGTTTTGCCTGAGAAAAGAATTTCAGCTGCAAAAAGGCATCCTATCTGCCCGCATTTATGGTACAGGTCTCGGCTTGTATGAGCTGTTTGTTAACGGAGAAAGAGTCGGAGACGAGCTGTTTGCTCCCGGCTGGACCAGCTATCACAGCCGCCTTCAATATCAGACATATGATGTAACATCACAAATTCAAGCAGGGCCGAACGGCTTTGGCATCATGCTTGCTGACGGCTGGTATAAAGGGAATATCACATGGGAAAATAAGCGTCATGTGTATGGAGACAGGAGAGCTGCGTTTTTTGAACTGCATGTGAAATACGAGGATGGCACAGAAGAGCTTATTGCTACAGATACGACGTGGAAAGCAGCGACAGGACCAGTTGTCTATTCAGAGATTTATCAAGGGGAAAGATATGATGCAAGACTTGAACAAGATGGTTTCAGTCTGCCTGGTTTTGATGACAGCAGCTGGTCTCGTACTTCCGTGCAAACAATGCCTGTATCACAGCTAATAGCGCAAGAGAATTCGCCGACAAAAGTGACAGAAGTCATAAAACCGATTGATGTTTTTAAGACTCCAGCCGGAGATACGGTCATTGATATGGGGCAAAACATGGTCGGAAGAATTCGTTTTTTCGTTAAAGCTGACAAGGGAACGAAAATTTCCTTAAAGCATGCAGAGGTCCTGGATAAGGATGGAAACATTTACTTCGGAAATCTGCGCAAAGCAGATCAGCAAGTAGAATATATCGCAAAAGGAAACGGACTGGAAAACTATGCTCCCCACTTTACTTTCCAAGGCTTCCGATATATAAAGGTGGAAGGGTATCCCGGCCAGGAAAATGGACTTCCTCTTGAGCATTTCTCAGGAGAAGTTATCCATACCGATATGGAGCTCCTTGGTGAGTTTGAATGCTCCAATCCTCTTGTAAATAAGCTGCAGGAAAATATTAAATGGGGGCAAAGAGGTAATTTCCTTGATGTGCCGACAGACTGTCCGCAGCGCGATGAGCGCCTTGGCTGGACAGGTGATGCTCAAGTGTTTATTCAGACAGCGCTGTTTAATTATCATGGCGGTCCTTTCTTCACAAAGTGGCTTCGTGACCTTAAGACAGAGCAGCATCCAGATGGGGGAGTTCCCTTCGTCATTCCAGCAGTTGTCAGTGGTGCTAACGCAGCAGCCTGGGGTGACGCAGCAACAATAATTCCATGGGAAGTTTATAAGGCATACGGAGACAAGCGACTTTTAGAAGAGCAGTATGACAGCATGAAGGCTTGGGTTGAGTATATGCGCAAACAAGGAAAAAACGAATATCTATGGATTGTCGGCTTCAATTTCGGTGACTGGCTTGCACTCGATGCACCGTCTGGCAGTTACAGTGGTGCAACTCCGAAGGATTTTATTGCAACAGCTTTTTATGCACATTCGACTAGAATACTCCGCGATGCTGCCAAAGTGCTCGGCAGATGGGACGATGTTCAAACCTATAGTACGCTGCTTGCGAATATTATTGAGG
>JAPSHL010000221.1 GCA_031179905.1 Bacillus sp. (in: firmicutes)
ATACGATTTTTTTCTTTTCTGATCAGTGCATCTAACTTTTTTTCTAAATATGTATGTTCAGTTTGAGGCATCTTCTATACCACCCTCATAAAATTTCAATAATATCTCCTGTAGTAATTCCTGCATCTGCAAGTCGCTGATTTCCAGGGTATACCTTCTTTTTGTTTTTTACCCGCACCCAATATCCTGATCGAGGTTTAGTTTCTATATGAGATACTTGCCACGATAAATCGATCAGTTTTTTTATTGTGTAATAGTCAGATAAGCGTAAGTCGATTTTTTCTCGGTTGTATTTCTGCAAATCGACCGTTACTTCTATATACATTTTTTTCCACCTCAAAATTTAAAGGAGCGCTCCATAAAAAAGCGCTCCTCCTAGGGTTTAGTTCATTTATTAAAATACACACGGCCTTATGAAAGCCTCATCCGCTATTTCGTCACCCATCATGATCCTGCATGAAGAAGCTCTAACGATATTAAGTTCAGACACTTACCCGCGAATTTGATTGGCAATTTGAGCATCAGCATCTTCTAGCGCTTTTGCTGTGCTGTTCAATTGTGAGGAGATATCCTCTAGCAATTGCTGCATTTTAAGGAATGAAGGGCGAAGTGATTGGTATTGCTCACTGAATGCTTGGCTTGATTGACCTTCCCAAATGCTTTCCAATTCCTGGATCATTTGATCCAAACGAGTGACTTGTTCACCAACTTGACTTCCCTCGTTTGCATAACGGTTTGACATACTAATAAGCTCTTCAGGAGTTACTCGAATGATTCCTGCCATTTTTACTCTCTCCTTTTAAAAAAATTTTAGCTATCATTCTTTATTACTATGTAGCTAATGAAAAATAAAACATCTATATAATAATTACCACATTTTAGTATCCAAATAAAGGATAAAGCCAACTTTCGACCATAAATGCATTTATTTTCCTATGAATTTTATAGTAAATAGGATATATTCTCCCTTTTTTCCACATGAAAATCTAGTAATATAGTTCTTTTTTGTTTTTCTATAAAAATGAGGAGTGTCAATGAAGACACTCCTCTCATTCCGCAGAAAACTTCTACTAGGGAAGATTTTTTACTTTTTTGGAAATTCATGCGCTGCAGGGGTACCATGCGCTGGGGCTTAGCGTCCTAAGTTTTTTTCGGCTGGTCTCGCTAATCCCGTAGGAATCTCCCCCCTCGCCCCAATTTTTTTAATGGGGGTGCTTTTCATCTCCGGATGATTAGGATAGAACCTTATCTTCTTTAAAGAATTGCGGTAAATGCTCTTTATGTGCTTCTAGCATTTCATTTAGAATTTCTTTCGCAACTTTATCTGAAGGCAATAACGGGTTGATTGTCATTGCAAGCAATGCTGTATTGTAGTCACCTGTTACTGCAGCCTCTGCCGCAACTCTTTCAAAGGACTTGATTTGCTGTACTAAGCCTCTTACAGGCACTGGAAGGTCTCCAATAGAGATTGGTTTAGGACCGTCTTTTGTGATAACACTGCTGATCTCTACAGCTGATTCATCAGGAATGCTGGCAATTGCGCCATTATTAATTGTGTTGACAGGCTGGATATCTCGCTTGTCATTGTACATGGAATCAATCAGGCTGCAGGCCGCATCACTGTAGTATGCACCTCCGCGTTTTTCAAGCTGCGGCGGTTTAATAGAAAGATTTTCATCTTTGTAAAGCTCAAACAGCTCTTTTTCCAGCTTTTGCACGACTTCCGCTCTTGTCCCTTGCTCTGCTGCTTCCTCATGCTCGTGTTCAAGCATTTGGGCTTGCTTGTAGTAGTAGCGGTGGTATCCGCATGGAATTGCTCCCAATGCCTTAATGAAGTCTGGATCCCAGTCAATTGCAGCAATATTACGCATAGTTGCACTTGCATGCTTGCCTGATGTCATTTCTTCCAGCACTTCTTTTGTAACTTCTTTTCCATCAAGATACACATGAAGGCCATATACCATGTGGTTCAGTCCTGCAAAGTCGACACGGACACGATCAGCTTCAACTTCCAACAGCTTGGCTACGCTCATTTGGATTGAAATCGGCACATTGCACAGACCGACAATTTTTCTCCAGTTGCTGTGGCGAAGTACTGCTTCTGTTACCATACCTGCAGGGTTCGTGAAGTTGATGAGCCAAGCATCCGGACAAAGCTCCTCCATATCTTTAACAATATCAAGAATGACAGGAATTGTGCGCAAGCCTTTGAAAAGACCACCAGGCCCGTTTGTTTCTTGTCCAATTACATTGTATTTCAAAGGAATTCTTTCGTCCTTAGCTCTTGCTGCAAGCAAGCCGACTCGAAATTGAGTTGTGACGAAATCAGCATCTTTAAGCGCTTCTCTGCGGTCAAGAGTCAAATGGACTTCTATCGGTAAACCAGCCTTTTTCACCATACGTTTCGCCAAGTTTCCGACGATCTCCAGCTTTTCCCTTCCTTCTGGTATATCAACAAGCCACAGCTCGCGAACTGGCAGCGAATCATATCTCTTAATAAACCCTTCAACAAGTTCAGGTGTGTAGCTGGAACCTCCGCCAATAGTTACAATTTTAATTCCGTTGCTCATGTACATACGCCCCTTTTCTTATTTTTAGGTCTGTAACCCTTTTCATTTTAGTTGATGCTATAATAAGAATATCTAAGTTGGAGTAAATCTATTTAATGGATGTGTTTAACATGTTTACAAATGAGCAGATTCGAACTTTTTCCGATCTTGAATACGAACTATACAATTACATCATGAAGAATTCGCGGGAAGTAACCTATATGAGAATACGAGAACTCGCAAATGAAACGCATGTCTCCACGACCACCATACTTCGTTTCTGCAAGAAACTGGGCTTTGACGGCTTTACCGAATTCAAAGTGCAGCTGAAAAATTATCTCGCAGAAGAAGAAACTTATCGGCTTAACAATACATATACGACTGTCTCCGATTTCGTAGAAAGGACACTTTCAGCAAACTATGAATCTAAAATTAAAGAAATAGCCGAAGTTGTTGCTAAGGCGAAAATTGTCATTTTTATCGGTGCAGGAACCTCAGGTGTTATTGCAGAATATGGTGCAAGGTTCTTCTCTGGTCTTAAGAAATTTTCTCTTCATATCAAAGATCCATATTTCCCGATTTACAGCCACTACATAACCGACAGTGTCACAATTGTGCTGTCTGTGTCAGGCGAATCTAAGTCAACAATGGAAAAGCTGGACCGCCTCAAGCAGGACGGAAGCATTATCGTAAGTTTGACAAATCATTCTGACAGCTCATTAGCCAAAATGTCTGATTACAACCTGGCGTATTATATAACGACGGAATATTTAGGAAACGTCAATTTAACCACTCAAATTCCAGTCATGTTTTTAATTGAACGGTTAGGAAAAGAAACTTTCGACTATATGCAATCCTCCTTAATCGACAGGAATGAAGGGAGATAGCATTGCTCCCTTTTGCTTTACATCTATAAGTTACAATGCATGCGAATGATAGTAAATACTTCTTCCATATTTAGTATTTAATCACACCGAAAGGAACTTGTTACTTTATAGGAACATCCTGTTACATAAAAAAAGCAATGGAAAGCACTTATTTAAATGCTTCCATTGCTTTTTCTTGTTTTTCTTTTATATAACAACTGATTAATCACTTCTGAAAACATCAATCCGATTGCAATTGATCCCGATAAGAGAAACGCCTTTGCAGCAAGGCTGACTGCATTGTAATAGTCATTTTGTACAAAGTTCCTCATTGCATCATAAGCCATTCCTCCGGGAACAAGTGGAATAATACCGGCTACTGTAAAAATTATGACAGGTGTTTTATACCATCTTGCAAATACTTGACTCATAACAGCAACAAGAAATGCGCCAATAATTGTCGCAGGAACCTCATCTATATTTACATAGACTGAGCCCCAATAAGCGACCCAGCCGCACATGCCGACAAACCCGCATCTCACAAGCAATTGTTGTGGTGTGTGAAAAATCATCGCAAAGGCAAATGATGCAATAAAGCTTGTAACTGCTTGTTCTAACAATTCCAACATAATTAGATTCTCCTTAAAATACTACAAACACAACAGCAATTCCAGATCCAATCGCAAAAGCTGTCAAAAAGGCCTCTGCCCCCTTTGAAATACCTGAAACTAAATGCCCTGCCATTAAGTCCCTAACCGCATTAGTAATGAGGAGTCCCGGAACAAGGGGCATGACTGAACCGATAATGATTTTATCTGTTTCAGCACCAAACCCTATATAAACAGCACCAAAAGCAATTAGTCCAACTAGCACCGCTGCAAGAAATTCCGCAAAAAACTTAATTTGCACGACTCGATGAAAATAAACCGAACATAAAAACCCTGCTCCGCCTGCAATAACAGCTGCCAAAAAATCCTTCCAGATACCTTGAAACATAATAAGGAAACAGCCGCTTGCTATTGCCGCAGCTACAACCTGCCCCCAAATCGTATATGTTGGGCCTTCTTTATCAATCTCTTTTAATAGATGATACGCTTCTTGCAGAGAGATATAGCCGGAGCTGATTTTTCTGGAAATATCATTAACCTTCAGCACCTTTTCCAAATTCGTTGTCCGATCGATAATCCGAATCAGCTTTGTCTTTGTCGGCTCTCGCCCCTCTAAAGAAAAGATGATACCAGTAGGTGTGACAAAGCTGTCTGAGTCTTCGACTCCGTATGCTTTGGCAATGCGTGTCATTGTATCTTCCACCCGATATGTTTCCGCTCCATTCTTGAGCATTATTCGTCCCGCAAGCAAGCATACCTCAATTATTTCATACGTTTTTTCTTTGGATATATAGTCCATGCCAACTCTCCATTATATAAACATTCTTAGCTGTTAAAAGAAATTACCATTATTAGTTTAAATGACAGGAACACTTATAATCAATAGCAGAATAAAAGAGACAATGTTTAAACAACCTGCTCTCAGACGAAATAAAAAGCCCTTTAAAAAAGGACTTTATTACCTGAGGTCAAATATTAAAAAGTGAAGCAATTTAAGCGTGTTAAAGAGCTGTCTGACTTTGCTTTTAGTCTTTTTGGATTCCAAATCGTGCATTGATTTGGCCGCGTAACATTTGTTTTTTTATTTTGCGTTCTTCTTCTTCGCGGGTTTTTTTAATTATTTCCTGGCGTATTTCATGGGTTCTAACTCCCTCTTCCCGCTTGTTAGCTATTTCAATTAATCGCTCTACATCTGAAAATGAATACTTGCGGTTTCCCCGTTCTGGCCTTTCAGGGAAAATTAGCTTTCTTTGTTCATAGTAGCGAATTTGTCTTTCCGTTAAACCAGTCAGTTCACTAACAACACCTATCGTAATAACTTTCCTTTTTTTATAGGATGGCTCATGATCCATATTATCATCTCACCTCATGAAGTAATAATTTCTATCATTAATTGCAATTATAATACGATTATTCAGAATTTAATTGTATCCTGTCATAAAATCTAACGTAAAAATAAAAAAATAGGTAAGAATACCTGACAATATAGCTGTTTTTCAAGAAAAAATCTTTTAAAATATTTATGTATAGTTGGTTGAGTCTTTTTTCCTTTTGATCATCAGGAGGAGAACGTAAATTTTTTTACTGAAAGGAGCTATTTGCAATGATCAGCAAAGAAGCAATCGAATTAGCAAAGAAAATTGTCGAGATTGACCTTCTTCGTGATGAAGTATGGGAAAGCTTCGCAGCAGTTGCCGGAGATAATGCCCATGACATTCTTCGTATCATCCAAAACAGTTGAACTTTTCATGAATAGATACAATCCATTGCAGGCAGCGTGATTATTACTTTAGCTTGTAATGGATTTTTGTTTTCCCGCCTTTAACCTGCCTTAATTGTGTTAGGAAATCTAACGTTATTTTAATAGATGAAAGCAGTATCTGCAAGTAAATGTCAAAATTTTTTAAATTTTTTTATTTTAAGGGGGGACTATTGGATGA
>JAPSHL010000029.1 GCA_031179905.1 Bacillus sp. (in: firmicutes)
ACTGAAGGATGAAGTTGTTTATTTGACATGCTTATTTCACCTCTATGCGCTGGATTTGCCTACGATACTATATGTGAAATCCCTTAAAATGTGCCTAGTTTGTTTTAATAAAATTGGGTAAAAAAAAGCACTGTCATTGTCTAGTGATCTTAAACAATGACAGTGCATAACAATTTAAATAATTCTTACCATTTTTCTATGAAGTTTTGCGTGTAGTATTTATTATATACACCTACACCTAAATGGGTGAAGCTATCATTCAAAAGACATTCTCTGTGCCCTTTGCTGTTCAGCCAGCCTTCCATAACAGCTGCTGCGTCTGTGTACCCAGCCGCAATGTTTTCTCCTGCAAGCTGGTAGAAAACATCCCCTGCTTTGAGCCGTTCCTCCAGGTTTCCATGTTTATCAGAAATATGGGAAAAGGTCTTCGTTTCAGACATATCGACACTATGCCCTAATGCAACCGTTGCTGTGTCGTTATCCCATTGGACAGGGTTTAAAGCAAACCTGCTTCTAATAACATTCGTTATATCTAATATTTGACGTTCAGTCCCATCCTCAACTGCTTGATTTTCCTTTACTACCGGATCGGCTTCCACAAGCTCGCCCCTGTATACAAGCTCATACGGCCTTATCTGAAGCAACGTCCTTGCATCCATATAACGGATACTAGAGAGTGTTCCTGTAAACTTATCAAAGTATAGCTGTGCATAATAATCTCCCATTTTCACAAGAGGCCTGTTGTTAATTTCGTCTTCTGAAAGCTCAAATCGATAGGAGGATTCCTCATAATTCAAGCTAATATTTGTCTCAATCGGTGTCTTTTCATATATATTTCCAATTTCTTCGCCAATCTTGTATGGAGATATATTCGCATCTTGTCCAATCGCAAAAATCGTCACCACTTTATCGTCGAGCACACCAACCTGAAAATATTTGGAGGAATCTTTATTGTATATCCACCATTCATATTCATAATTGGATGGGTCCTTTCTTGCAGGTTCTCCGTATTTTCCCAAGAGATCCTTTGCACTGCTTCCTATCATGCTTCCAAGCCCTTCTTTAGGGATTGGAATCGATGTATCTTCGTCAGTTTCTTCTGAAAGACCTTCATCGACTTTTGCTGAGTTCACGCCATCATCTACAAGAGCATCAGAGTTATCGCGTGTTTCAGTAATACTCATGTAAAACCAGACCGCAAGCAATATAGCAATAATAATTACAATTCTGAGTAACGTTTTCAGAGGCTGAACCCCCTCTCTACCATCATTTCTATCATTATATGTTTGCTGCTTACTAAATAGTATAGCATTATTAAAATAATATTTGATAGACTGTTCTATCTCAGAATTAAAATCCTAGTATAGCCTTAATAACAGACGTAGTTTCCCCGCCATGATAGATTACATAAAGCAGCAAATATACTGCAACCCCTGTAATCGCTGTAAAGAACCAGATTATGCTCGTAGTTGGACCAAGTTTACGGTGCACATCATATTTCTTTTTATAACCAGTGATAAGCATAGTAATTCCTAATGCAGCACCTGTTGTCGCTAAAGTAATATGGAAAATCAGAAATATTGTATAATATATTTTTATATCGTCTGGTCCACCGAATGCAGTATTCCCGATAAAAATAGTTCTGGAAGCGTAAATAATAAAGAATATAATGGCACAGATAGCGGCAACAAGCATCACTTTTTGATGTGCATCAATTTTTCTCTTTATTATTAAACCCCAGCCAATTGCGACAAAAATCGCACTCAGTACAATAAATGTAGTGCTAATAGTAGGTAAAACCGGCAGTGAATAGTTCATTTTCAAACCCTCTCTAAATAATGATTTTAAAGGGAATTATCCCAGCTTTATAAAAAGTGTGCCTTTCACACAATAAGAATATGTAAGAATAAAACTAAACAGAAAAAAAGGATATTTCATCTTAGGATAAACACGTCTATCAGGCAATCTCTACAAAGTCTGTCTAGCTCTTCCCTTAATCTTAACGGCTTCGCAAAGCAGGAATCAAGTTGTCCTTTATCCGCTTTGCTTAAGAACCGTTAATAGGTAAAACAGCCTGTGATGAAATTTTTGAGTAATCGTGTCTATCCAACGATAGAATATCCTCTTACTTTAGATTATGAATGTGACAAGGACCATAGCGACAAATAGAATCGTCATATATTGAAGCGAATAGACGAACATAGCAGTTGCCCATTTAATTTCGTCCTTTTTCTTGCTTGCGTAAATACCTGTGATAATCCAACCGATATTTAGCAATGTTGCCAGAATCAAGAATGGTATCCCCAGTTTTATTAAAAGGAATGGTAATGGAAGCAAAGCAATAACCCATGCATAAGTATGTTTTTTCGTCACTTCAAAACCTTTTACTACTGGAAGCATCGGTACTCCGGCTGCTCTGTACTCTTCAACTCTTCTAATTGCCAGTGCATAGAAATGTGGTGGCTGCCAGAAGAACATGATTAAAAACAAGCTCCATGCCATGATATCAAGATTTGGATCAATTGCTGCCCAGCCGATTAAAGGCGGCACAGCTCCTGAAAAGCTACCAATAACCGTGTTCGATACTAGTCTTCGCTTAGACCACATCGTATAAACAACCACATAACTAAATGCTCCTACTAACGCAATAACAGTTGCTGAAATAGTTGTAAGGAGCATAAAGATTGTTCCAATTGCTAGCAGACCGAATCCTAGAACAGCAACCTTTTTTGGTGTAACTCTTCCAGTAACAGTCGGTCTCTCTTTTGTTCTTTCCATCAGCGGGTCAATGTCCCTGTCAATATAATTGTTTAGTGCACATGATCCTGCAATAATTAAGGCTGAACCTATCAATGTATACAAGACTGTGTCAATATTCACCAAAAATTTCTCTCCAGAAAAATGCAGCGCCAGCCACAATCCTGTAAAGACTGTAATCAGGTTAGAATTTACAATACCTACTTTAATCAGCGCTAAAAAATCCTTCCGCGCAGATGTTTTTGGCAATGATTCTTCCCCTTCAACCTGAGCTTCAGGATACGCTCTATAATTTGCCATAGATGTTTCCTCCCTTATTTTAACCGAATCTATATCCTTTATATAAAACTTGAAAGTGGGAGCAGACTTTTTCGTTTGTTCACACATGTCACGCTTTCCTTTTTACTAAAATAAAGGGTACTGATTGTTTGTGTCCAATTTCACAATGTTAACAACATTTATACGATGAAAAAAGGCCCTTTTATAATTAAAACATATTTCAACCTATTTTTCCGCATTTTTTTACAAAAAAATAAAAGTATCTCTGCTCACGAGAGATTCCTTCGACCCATAATCTATTATAAATCTATTTGTCCCGTTAGCCAAATAAAATAGTCGAAATGGATAAACTTCACTTACATAGGAAAATTAAAGAAGATGTCCTTCATTCATAAGGACATCTTCTTTTTGCTAGATTCTTTCCTGCTGTGCTATTCTTTTTCTCAATGGCACGGGAGAAACAGCTTCTTCTCGATTTTTATACATTTTTTCATATTTAGTGAACATCGAAACATTCAGCAATACTCCCATCCCGATTGCGAGCTGTACGAGCGATGATCCCCCGTAGCTTACGAAAGGAAGCGGAACTCCTGTAAGTGGTATTACTCCGGATACACCGCCGATGTTAATGAAAGACTGAATACCTATCATGCTTGAAATCCCAATTGCTAGCAGGCTGCCAAAAGGATCCTTACACTTCAGCCCGATATATATTCCTCTTAGAACAATATAGCTTAAACATACTACTACAAAGCCGACACCAAAAATACCAAGCTCTTCTGCGATAACAGCCATGATAAAATCTGTATGACCGTCAGTCAAATAACCGAGCTTTTGAATACCTTGACCTAAACCCAGCCCTTTTAAGCCTCCTCCGCCTATCGCAATAAGCGAGTTGCTCATTTGATAGCCGCTGCTCTGGACCATTTCTTCAGAAAAAGGTGAATCCATAAATACAAATATCCTGTTCAACTGCTTTTCCGTTAAAACTCCTTTGCCAAAAAGCTGAAGAATTACTACAGCAATTGCCGTAACAGAAAGACCGATGCCAGCAAGCTTTAGCAAGTTTTTCATACTCATTCCGGAACAGATGATGATCGTTGCTGCAATCATAAAAATAATCGCCGCTGTCCCAAAGTCAGGTTGTGCTCCGACAAGCATACATACAAGTAATAAATAGGCGAGAGGCGGTGCGACCCCTCTGTTAAATTCGTTTATGTAAGATTGTTTTTTGGCATAAATGGCGGAGAGATAAATAATCACCGACAGCTTAACAAATTCCGCAGGCTGTAAGCTTGCTGTTCCGAGCTTATACCAGCTTTGCGCATTTCCTGCCACATGGCCGAGCAAAAAGACTCCGAAAAGACCGATTATTGACATAAAAACCATTGGAACAAGGAATCTATTACTCATAAATGCCTTATAGGGAAAAAGAGCGACGGCGACAAAAGCCACTCCTGCTACAAGCAAGTTGATAATCTGTTTTTTATAAAAGTAACTGCTGCTGTCTTCCCCATAATATTGGACAGATGATACCATACTAGCACTGTATATCATAATTACTCCAAATAATGAAAGTAAAACCATTGCAACAATCAGTGTATAATCATATGATTTTAAGATTTTTTTGAACATCTGCTGCTACCCCTTACTAAAGTTTAAGCAATGACAATACATTCGTTGTCATTAGTTTCAATTCCTGCCTTCTTAGCTTGGAAGTTTTTCTTCTGCTTGTTTTTTACTACTTTTACTATTCTAACATGATATAAGAAATATCACATGAATTTCTTTTTTTGCCATATTTCAACAACAAAAAAACTCAAACAATAGAGTTCGTTTGTTTGAGTTCGCTTATTATTTCCTTATAGAAGCTTCATGTAATACAGAGAGTTCTTTCTCCAATTCATCTAATATCTTCTTGCCGACGCTTTCTTCCACTAACCCTAACCTAATAGCAAAATCTATTTCTTTGGATAATCCAAACATTTGTGTATCCAAAACTTCTTCATATAAAGGACATTGTGGCATTGTTAAGTTATCCATTTGAACTTTTATCAGCTTTAGTATTTTGTCAGCATCTGCTTTTAACAGCGCATTTGCTTTCTCTTTATGGTTTATGATCATATCAGAAGTCAACCCTATCCCCCCGTTTCCGAGCGATTATCCTATCTATAAAGTTTAAACTCAACATAGGAAAAATGCAAGAACTATCACAATAAAGTTATTTGCCCTATTGCTAATCTAAAAAGCCCCTTATTGTCAAAAGTTAAAAACTGACAAAGAAGCACTAAAAAGATATACTAAAAATATACATCAACTTTTCTAAAAGCAGGGATACAGACGGGAGAGATTCAGAAAATGAGCCAAATCATGCAAGTAAAGGGATTAGTTGCGTTTCCAATTACGATTGATCCAAGTGTATGGATTTTTGATGACCGAAAAAAAACAAGTGAGGAAATATTTGCTCCGAAGCAGTCTGAGTCTAAATTGGAAGCATATACAAAAGAGGTTTCGAAGCACTGGGACCGGGAATTGCTTGAAGGCGCACGATTACCTGAAAAATCCGAAGGTAAAAAGTATAAAAAACAAGAGATAATAACAGGCACATTTTATATGCCGCTTGCTCCTTTTATTAAAAATGCAGAACCGTTAAAAGAAGCAGAACATCTTGTGATCCAATCTGCAGAAAAGGAGCTTATTTACCCGCTAACGCTAGTCGATGAAATCGTGCTGCTTTTCTGCAGAAACGGAAAGCCGATTACAGACAGCGGTCCGATTCATTTATATTTCCAAAACAAAGGAATGGACCAGACGCCGGTAACGTCAATCACAGGATTTGAACTTAAATAAACATTGCTTTTCCGTGTTGTAGAAGCTTGACCCTTTCAGGAATATGTCCAGCTATAAAGCAACCATATTCCTGAATGAAAATGGTTAAACGTCAAACGCGGACTCTTTCCTTAACCGATAGTTTAAGGTAGCACTACAGAAAGATAACGATAACAACAGACTGAATTTAATTGTTTTACAGCAGATCTGCAGCCAATTGAGCGAGACCGGAGCGTTCTCCTTTAACAAGCTTGACATGTCCTGCAATCTGCTGGTCTTTAAACCTCTCGACTACATATGTCAATCCATTATTAAAAGCATCAAGATACGGATGGTCAATTTGTTCCGGATCCCCCATGAGAACTATTTTACTTCCTTCTCCAACCCTGGTCAGGATAGTTTTCACTTCATGCTTTGTTAAGTTCTGCGCTTCGTCAATAATGATAAACTGATCTGGTATGCTTCTTCCCCGTATATAGGTTAACGCTTCCACCTCAATAGAACCCATCCCAGCAAGTATCGCCTCTAACTCTCCTGGTTTTTTCGTATTGAAAAGATATTCCAAATTATCAAAGATAGGCTGCATCCACGGTCTCAGCTTCTCTTCCTTTTCTCCCGGAAGAAATCCTAAGTCCTTTCCCATCGGTACAATCGGTCTCGCAACAAGCAGCTTTTTGTAGTCCCCATAATCCTCCGTTTGCATCAGACCTGAAGCTAATGCAAGCAATGTTTTTCCTGTCCCAGCTTTGCCAATTAATGTGACGAGCGGTAAATCTCTTTTCAGCAGCAATTCAATCGCCATCGTCTGCTGCACATTTCTTGGGCGAATTCCCCATATATGTTCATGATCAAAAATAAGCTTCTTCACATACTTTCGTGTTGCATCCACTATCGCTAATGCTGATGAGGACGAACCTAGCACGTCTTTAAGAAGGATAAACTGATTCGGATAAAAAGCCCCTGTATTATAACCAGTCCCCAGTTCAGATATCAGCAACTGTCCTTTTTCATAAAACTTATTTAATATATCTAAGGTTACTTGCACCTCTGTAAAACCAGTATAAAGATGATCGTTTTCCACCACACGATCGCTCAAGAAATCTTCTGATTCAAGGCCGATTGCATCTGCCTTCACACGGACAAGTGTATCTTTACTAACCAGTATGACAGTTCGTCCATCCGCTTTTTTCTCTTCCTCTAAAGACAGGTTTTTTGCAACAGCCAAAATGCGGTTATCATTCGTCTTCTCCACAAAAATTTCCTGCAGCTGGTGAAAAGAACGATGGTTCAATTCGATTCGTAATGTGCCGCCATTTTCGAGTGGTATCTTTTCATGCAGTTTTCCTGAATCTCTTAGATTGTCAATTAGTCTGGATATTTGTCTTGCATTCCTCCCTATTTCATCCATATACCTTTTTTTACTGTCTACCTCTTCTAAAACGACTGCTGGAATCACTACATCATTGTCTTCAAAAGAAAAAATGGAATAAGGATCCTGTAACAAGACATTTGTATCTAAAACATAAATTTTACTCAAACTGATGCCTCCTGCTCTAAAACGTCATAAGTTGCCCAACTCTCCGATATCGGAAAGAACCTTGATAAAATATATGTTTTATCGAATAAAGATAGAAGATATTTTGCACAATAAACATTAGAAGTGTAAAAAATTTTAGAGGAATCATCATAAAAGGAGGAAATCCTGCATGAAAAAAAGCATTTTATGTTCTTGTTTTGTACTGTTGCTTGCCGGCTGTGCGGCAAATGGTGATCAGCAAGCCCAAACAGACAACCATATAGCGAACGTCAAAAATTCAACGATAGATAATGTTAATCGTAAATCCGGACAAGAAATTTCTGAACGTCTTGTAGACTTAGCAACAAGCATTCCTAATGTGAATGATGCAACAGCCGTAGTAATCGGCAGATATGCCATTGTCGGAATTGATATTAACTCTAACTTAGAGCGTTCAGAAGTCGGCTCTATCAAGTATGCTGTAGCCGAAAGTCTTAAAAACGATCCTTATGGCGCAAACGCTATGATTGTTGCCGACCCTGATATCAATGCACGACTTGGAGAAATTGCCGAAGATATCCAAGATGGCGAACCAGTTCAAGGCATTTTCAACGAGCTCGCAGACATTACCGGAAGAATTATCCCAGAATTGCCTGCAGATGTTCTGAACAACGATCCAGGCAGCAATTTGAAAAATCCGGACAATAAACTAAACGAAAACGAAAAGAACGAACTAAAGAAAGACCAAGACAAGCAATCAAACAACCACTTGAAAGACTAACATTCGATTTCTACAGCATTTTTTATTATAATAAACCTATAATCAAATAAATAACAAAGATTGATTAGAGGTGCACGTATTGAGAGTGAAATGTGTAATATGCGATAAAATCGAAGATATTGAAGAAAACTCCTTTCAAGCTAAAAGACTAAGAAACAGACCCATTCACACATATATGTGCAAAGAATGCGAAGCAAGAATTACCCAAAACACACAAAAACGAATCGACTCCGGAAAATTCGTACTCTACAGAAGCAAAATAAAAGAAGAAGAATGGTAACAAAAAAGCGGAAGGCGCCTGTTCATCGGCGACTAGCATAAGACAAGCAGTCCAAGGAGGGGCGTTTTTCCCCTCATTGGGCTGTTTGGCTTATGACCTCGAGCCGATGGCGCCTGAGCTGGATTACAAAAAAGCGGAAGGCGACGGTTTGCTGCGGAGGAACTGGAGCTCTTCGACTGAGATAAAGGAAACACGCTGAACGCTAGTGAAGCGATGTTGACTTATCGTAGGAGAGCACCTGCCTAACACTGCAGGACCCAGTTCCCTCCCTCCTTTGCTTTACTAATATAAAAAGGGCCGCTCCTTTACGGAGCAGCCCTTTTTATTATTATTATTTATCAGCAAGCTTTTTCTTCTTCGTTACACGTTCACGTTCTGATTTATCAAGAATCTTCTTACGAAGACGGATAGATTCAGGTGTTACTTCACAATACTCATCTTCATTCAAGTATTCTAAAGATTCTTCCAAAGTCATAATTCTTGGTTTTTTCATTGTAGCAGTTTGGTCTTTGTTTGCAGAGCGGATGTTTGTCGCTTGTTTTACTTTCGTGATGTTAACAGTAATGTCATTTTCACGAGTGTGCTCTCCAACGATCATTCCCTCATAGATTTCTGTACCAGATTCTACGAAAATGATACCGCGGTCTTCTACTTGCATGATACCATAAGTAGACGCTTTTCCAGACTCCATGCTTACAAGAACACCTTGACGTCTTCCGCCGACTTGGCCTGAAGCCATTGGCTGGTAGCTGTCAAATGTATGGTTAATGATTCCGTATCCGCGAGTTAGTGTTAAGAACTCTGTTGTATATCCGATTAATCCGCGTGCAGGTACGTTGAAAATCAAACGAACTTGACCGTTACCATTGTTGATCATATCAAGCATTTCACCTTTGCGGGCACCGATTGATTCCATTACGCTTCCTGTATGCTCTTCAGGTACATCGATTTGTACGCGTTCGATTGGCTCACAACGAACACCATCGATAGTACGAACGATTACTTCTGGTTTAGAAACTTGAAGTTCATAGCCTTCACGACGCATGTTTTCAATCAAAATAGACAAATGCAATTCACCACGGCCGGATACTGTCCAAGCGTCAGGAGAATCTGTATTTTCTACACGTAAGCTTACATCTGTTTCTAATTGAGCGCGAAGTCTTTCTTCAATTTTTCTTGAAGTCAAGTATTTACCTTCTCTACCTGCAAATGGGCTGTTATTAACAAGGAATGTCATTTGCAATGTCGGCTCATCAATACGCAACACAGGCAATGCTTCTTGATGCTCAACTGGACATACTGTTTCTCCAACGTTGATGTCTTCCATTCCGGAAACAGCAATCAAGTCTCCAGCATAAGCTTCTTCTACCTCTTGTCTTTTTAGACCGAAGAAGCCGAAAATTTTTGTTACACGGAATTGTTTTACAGTTCCATCAAGCTTCATTAATGCAACTTGCTGTCCTACTTTCATTGTTCCGCGGAATACACGGCCAATTCCGATACGTCCTACATAGTCGTTATAGTCAAGAAGAGAAACTTGGAATTGAAGCGGCTCATCTCTGTTATCAACAGGTGCTGGAATATGTTCAACAACTGCATCATATAATGATTGCATGTTTTCATCTTGTTTTTCAGGGTTTGTGCTAGCAGTACCGTTAATAGCAGATGCATAAATAACAGGGAACTCAAGCTGCTCTTCTGATGCATCAAGTTCAATGAACAGGTCAAGCACTTCGTCGATAACTTCTGTTGGACGCGCGAAATCACGGTCAATTTTGTTAACTACAACGATTGGTGTTAAATTTTGCTCAAGTGCTTTTTTAAGCACGAAGCGAGTTTGCGGCATACAGCCTTCATAAGCATCGACAACAAGTAGCACACCATCAACCATTTTCATGATACGTTCTACTTCTCCACCGAAGTCAGCATGTCCTGGAGTATCCAAGATGTTGATTCTTGTATCTTTATATTGAATTGCAGTATTTTTTGCAAGGATTGTAATACCGCGTTCTCTTTCTAGATCATTTGAATCCATTGCACGCTCATCTACATGTTCATTCGTACGAAATGTACCAGATTGTTTTAACAGCTGGTCAACTAGTGTTGTTTTACCATGGTCAACGTGGGCAATAATAGCGATATTACGAATATCTTCTCTAATCTTCAAAAATTTCACTCCTACCTGAAATGTCTATCTCGTTTATCATTAGTTTACACATTATAACTGAGTCATTATACCATAGAAAATGTGATAAACCTAAAGTGTTTTTCTCTTTAAACAAAAAAAACAGTAAAAAAATAAATGTAAACGGAAACATTCTTTAAAATGTAAAAAGACAGCAAATAAATGCTGTCCTACCATTGTCCATTATTCAAATATTTTTGCAGTATCTCATCATGAAGATCTGGTTTTGAAGCAAAAAATGAATTTTGCGTTAGCATATCGAGTTCTTCATTTTTTAGACTTGTTACTTTTCCTCCGAGCTCCTCGACCATTATCTTTCCTGCTGCATAATCCCATGGAGACAGCCTTAACGTAATATATGCATCCAGTCGTCCTGCGGCTATATAGGCAAGCTCTAGACATGCTGATCCAAATGATCGGGTGCCTCTTGCATCCTTTGCAAGAGGAGCAAGATATTTAGGATCAATCCTTCTATTCTCAGTTACCCATGTCGCATTTAAGCCAATGATAGCTTCTTCCACTTTGGCAGGCTTTAACGGCTTCAATTTCGTGTCGTTCATATACACACCGTTTCCTTTAGTGACATGATACAGTTCATCAGCAACAACATCATAAATTAGCCCAAGTCTTCCAATTCCATCCTCATAGATTCCGATTGATATCGCAAAATCCCTTTGCATGTGGACGAAATTCATCGTTCCGTCTATCGGGTCAATAATCCAGACAACGCCTTTAAGATCATTAACTTCTGATGAAATGCCCTCTTCACCTAGTATATGATGTTCTGGATAAACCTCTTTAATTTTAGTTATAAAAAATTGCTCTGTTCCTTTGTCTATTTCAGTTACCAGGTCGTTCTTATTTGATTTTGTTTCTACGACTAAATCTTTGGAAAACGATTGCTTTATTCTTTCCCCGGCTTCTTTTATCCATTTTTTTGCATATGTATCGACTTCTTGCCAATTTGTCATCATACTCATCCTTCTCGTACTGAAATAATTTTTTGGCTGCCCTATTCCGTATGCTTTTCTTATATATTTGCTTAACGCTATTTTATCATGCATGAAGAAATAAATTCCAACAAAACGACAACAATGAAAAAATCATAAATAAAACCGGGAGAAGGGTTTTATTTATGATTTTTAAAACTATCCTATAATGCCTTAAGTCTTAGAAGTTCCTGTCGAATCTTTTCAAGCTTCTGTTTGCTAGCTTTTTTCTGCATTTCATTGTTTTCCTTAATAGCATCAAATAATGTTGCAAGCTCATAATCCATCTCTAGTCGTAAAACAGCTTTCTTCTCATTTTCTAGTCTGTTTCTTTTTGATGAATTCATTAATTGTTTCACGGACAGTACACCCCTTCCATAGACTTTGATTCATTTATTTTTTATATAATATGTCGCTTTCTTTATCATTGGTACAAAGATGTGCTATAACCTATCCTAAGTCCTAATCGTTTTTCTTAGCAGTCATATGTATGCTAAAATACAGAATAAGCGGTACAGACGTTTAGGAAGCGACTTAAAGCAGCTAGGCGATTATGGAAAAGCATTACGAGAGATTGGGATCCAAAAGCTCTCTAACTAAATTGCTTCCCTACATACAATCTGTTTACCCAAAAAGCTAAGATATAAACGAGTAAAGGAGTTTCTAGAAAATATGAAATTTACCGGATTCAGCAAAAATGATTTCGATACATTTACAATAGATGGTCTAGAAGAAAGAATGGAAGCAATCCAAACCCGAATTCAGCCAAAATTTAAGGAGATTGGACAAGAACTGACTGATAGCCTTTCAAGTAAGCTGGGAAACGAAATGTATCTGCATATAGCTAAGCATGCGCGCCGTACCGTAAATCCGCCCAAAGACACATGGATGGCCATTGCAGGAAATAAACGAGGCTATAAGCAGCATCCGCATTTTCAGCTAGGATTGTTCGATGACCATGTGTTTATATGGCTTGCCTATATTTATGAGCTTCCAAACAAAAGCAGCTACGCGAAAGTATTTTTAGAAAATATAGAGCGATTCTCCACTGAAATTCCTGGAGATTTTGTTGTATCAATGGACCATATGAAGAAGGAGTCCTTTCCTATAGCAGAAGTTGACTTGCAGAAAGCTTTGGAAAGGTTCAGAGATGTTAAAAAAGCAGAATTCCTAATCGGAAGACATATCGATGCAAATGACCCAATCTTACAAGATGGACCTAAGTTTGCAGAATTAGTGGAAAACACATACGAAACGTTGCTGCCATTTTATAAATTATCCAATTAAAAAAGAGGAAGAAAAACGATATGTTTTTCTTCCTCTTTTAATTTATGGCATTTTTATCTTGGCTCCAGACTCAGCTTCCTTCGCCTTCTTAATTGTGCGGTACGTGGAATAGCCGCTGTTTTCTTCAAATTCATCACACACATTTTTTTCTTGGGCTTTACCAGGGACGATTTTTTTGAATACCTTGTATTGCTCCATAAGCATATCCTTTTCAATGCCCTTCTCATATGCAGTTTCTATGCATTCAAAAAACTTTACAACCTCAACTATTTCTTCTGTTGTCCAATCAATATCTATCGGGTATTGGTATTCCATATAATGACCTCTCTACTTTTTAATGTTATATTGGTTCTCCTTATTCTAGTGGAAGAAAAACAAATTGTAAAACAACTTCCTACTATACGAATTCTGCACATATTTAAAACTCTTATTCATGGCGTTTTTAATTGATAAAACAACGAAAAAAGGGCTGTAATTTGGACATAAATTTAATTTTATAATTTCATTACAATAATTCTTTCCTTTATAGTAAAAACTAATTGTATGCAAAAAAAATAAAAAGTGCTATAATTCTTTTGTTTTATGATTTTAATAAGTTTTATAGGGTAAAACCCATTATCCATCGTTTTTACAAACTGTGGAAAACTTCTATTTTTAGGAGGATCAAAATCCGTTATGAAAACGGCAAACAAAATACTAACTTAAAGAGGTGTGGTAATAAATTGTCACAATACGAAACACCGTTATACCACGGTTTATTGGAACATGCAAAAAAAAATCCTGTTCAATTTCATATTCCTGGCCATAAGAAGGGAAATGGAATGGATCCAGAGTTTAGAGAATTCATTGGAGAAAATGCCCTCTCCATCGATTTAATAAACATTGGTCCACTTGATGATCTTCATCAACCGAAAGGAATTATTAAACAAGCGCAAAAATTGGCAGCGGAAGCATTTGGTGCTGATTATACCTTTTTCTCGGTACAAGGAACCAGCGGCGCCATTATGACCATGATTATGAGCGTTTGTGGTCCAGGAGATAAGATAATCGTACCAAGAAATGTTCATAAATCTATTATGTCTGCCATTGTTTTTGCTGGTGCTATTCCAATATTCATCCACCCAGAAGTGGATAAAGAGCTTGGCATTTCGCATGGTATAACAGTGGAAGCTGTTCAGCATGCCCTAGATTTACATCCAGATGCAAAAGGTTTATTAGTAATAAATCCTACTTACTTTGGCATAGCTGCAGACTTGAAAAAAATTGTGGATTTAGCCCATTCTTATAATATACCCGTACTCGTTGATGAAGCTCACGGCGTTCACATCCACTTTCATGAGGAGCTGCCGATGTCAGCAATGCAGGCTGGTGCTGATATTGCTGCAACAAGCGTCCATAAGCTAGGCGGATCGATGACGCAAAGCTCCATTCTTAATATGAGAGGCAATCTTGTAAATTATAAACGAGTTCAAGCAATCATGAGCATGCTGACTACAACAAGCACTTCATACTTATTGCTGGCATCATTAGATGTCGCAAGAAAACGTTTAGCAACAGATGGAAAGATGCTTCTCGATAATACGATTGAGCTTGCCCAAAGCATCCGTAGAAGAGTGAATGAAATTGAACATCTTTATTGTTTAGGAGAAGAAATTTTAGAAACATCGATGGCTTTTGACTTCGATCCGACAAAACTGGTTATTTCGGTGAAGGATCTAGGTTTAACAGGTCATGATGTGGAAGAATGGCTTCGCAAGCATTATAATATTGAAGTAGAGATGTCTGATTTATACAATATCCTTTGCATTATTACACCTGGCGATACAGCAAAAGAAGCGGATATGCTCATCCATGCCTTAAATGAACTTTCAAAGGAATTTCACAGTAAAGCAGGCAAGGTAGAAGCACAAGTAATGCTCCCTAATATTCCTTTGCTTGCCGTGACTCCACGTGATGCATTCTATTCTGAAACAGAGCTTGTTGATTTCGATGATTCTGTCGGAAGGGTTATTGCGGAATTCATCATGGTATATCCACCAGGAATTCCAATTTTTATCCCTGGAGAAATCATTACAGAGGATAATCTTGAATACATCCGCAGGAATATGGAAGCAGGGCTACCAGTGCAAGGTCCTGAGGATTATGACTTCAAGAAACTGCGAGTTATTAAGGAACATAAAGCTATCCGCTAAATTAGCGGCTTAAATATATACGGATGCATTCTAAAGCATCCGTATATATTTATTTGATAGTTGGAAAGTTAGATAAAGATAGGAGATTTATTCATTGAAGAGAATTATTATTGTTGGAATTATCAGCCTTATCATTAGCTTAAGCTCCCCATTCATCTTTCATAACTACCTAGAGAAGAAACCGTTAGAAGAGAAAGAAACTATGGTTTTTGGCGGACCTATCCCCTTTGCTGAACAAAAGGTGCAAATCCCCGAAGAGGAGTATGCATACCCTGCTGAATTTACCTTCCAATCACCGTTAGAAACGGAAACTAAGATTCAACCTTTCCCATTCGTATTTACGTTCATCTGCTATTTCTTGTTAATTTTCAGTGTATACACAGTAGTTGCTAGCTATAGCAAAAAAGCAGTTAATAAAACTGGCAGAAAAAAAGAACAAAAAGATAATCTATAATTTAAAAATCTAAACATGTGAAAAAGACTTCTACTTTAGAAGGCTTTTTTTTATTTTGAGATAATAAAATCTATGCTGCTCTAGAGGTTCACAATGGCTCAAATAAGAACAAAAACGAAACTATTAAGAAATACCCCAACCTTTCCTTCTTGCTCGCTTAAACGAACGATATGATACTCATGATCATTTGAAATGAACCATATATAGAAAGACTAATGGCAGTGGCAAGCATCGTTTTCCTTTGAGACCTGATTACATAATTCCCGAGTATAACAGCCAAATATAAAAACACGCCAAACATCACTACTTTATAGATGAACAGATCGTGTTCTGACAGCCATTCAATGATAGAGTAACCACTCCATAGCATCAGCTGCAAAAGAATAGTCGTATAGATTTTCAAAGAAACCACCACCTTAGTCCATTACTGTTTTTTCATCCCTATATAAAATGTAAGCAATGATACACTATATTTATGCATGTCCGCATATTTCATACGTAAATTAACTAATATCTTTTTCCTTCCATAATATAGTCCCCTGAATTTCTCATTCCATCCTTTATACATAAACACTTGAATACAACAAAAAAACCTCTCATTAAAGAGAGGTTTTCTTTGTTATTACTTAATGATGTGAATTGGGCTACCAATTGCAACTTCAGCAGCTTCCATAGTGATCTCTCCCAATGTTGGGTGAGCATGGATAGTCATTGCCAAGTCTTCAGCAGTCATGCCTGCTTCAATTGCTAAGCCAAGTTCAGCGATCATATCAGATGCGTTTGCACCAGCGATTTGAGCACCGATTACCAAGCCATCCTCTTTACGAGTGACAAGCTTCATGAAACCTTCGCTTTGGTTAAGTGCAAGTGCACGGCCGTTAGCAGCGAATGGGAATTTAGCTGCTAAAACTTCGATTCCAGCTTCTTTAGCAGAAGCTTCTGTGTGTCCAACTGTAGCCAATTCTGGTTCAGCGAACACAACTGCAGGAATTCCAAGATAATCGATTTCAGAGTTGTGGCCAGAAATAACTTCTGCAGCAATTTTACCTTCATAAGAAGCTTTATGTGCAAGTGGTGGTCCTTCGATAATATCACCGATTGCAAAGATATTGCTTACAGTAGTTCTGCATTGCTTATCTGTTTTAATAAGTCCGCGTTCAGCAAGCTCAATTCCTACTTGCTCAAGACCTAGTTCGTCTGTGTTTGGTTTTCTTCCAACCATTACGAATACATAGTCAGCTTCAATCTTTTGTTCTTGACCTTTTGCTTCATATGTTACAACAACGCCAGTATCTGATTCTTCGACACCTTTAGCCATTGCTTTTGTAATGATTTCTGCACCTTTTTTCTTCAGGTTGCGTACTACCAATGAAGACATTTGCTTTTCGAAACCGTTAAGGATTTCGTCAGCACCTTCTAGAATAGTTACTTTAGTACCGAAGCTAGCATATGCTCCACCAAGCTCAGTACCTACATAACCTCCACCGATAACAACAATTTTCTCTGGAATTTCTTCAAGAGAAAGTGCACCAGTTGAATCTAGGACACGTTTAGAGTATTTGAATGCAGGAATTTCAATTGGACGAGATCCAGTTGCAATAATTGCATTTTTGAATGTATAAGTTTGAGATGACTTATCATCCATTACTTTTAGTGTGTTAGCATCAACGAAGTATGCTTCGCCATAAGCGATATCAACTTTGTTTCCTTTAAGAAGACCTTCTACACCGCCAGTAAGCTTTTTAACAACAGTTGATTTCCAAGCTTGAACTTTTGAGAAATCTACTTTTACATTTTCAGCAGTAATCCCAATATCATCAGAATGCTTAGCAGTCTCAAAACGATGACCTGCTGTTATTAATGCTTTGGAAGGAATACAGCCGACGTTCAAGCAAACTCCGCCCAATACATTTTTCTCAACGATTGTTACTTTTTGTCCTAGTTGAGCTGCACGAATTGCAGCAACATAACCACCAGGGCCTGCACCAATGACTATAGTATCTGTTTCAATAGGAAAATCTCCAACTACCATGTTTTTACGCCTCCATTAACAATAGTTCTGGATCGTTTAGCAAACGCTTGATATGATTCATTGCATTTTGAGCAGTAGCTCCGTCGATCATGCGGTGATCGAAGCTTAGAGATAGAGCTAATACTGGTGCAGCAACAATCTCGCCGTTTTTAACGATCGCTTTTTCTGCAATACGTCCAATTCCAAGGATAGCCACTTCAGGGTGGTTAATAACTGGAGTGAACCATTGTCCACCAGCAGATCCAATGTTTGAAATTGTGCAAGAAGCACCTTTCATTTCAGTTGGAGCTAGTTTACCGTCTCTAGCTTTACCAGCAAGTTCGTTGATTTCGTTAGAAATATTGAAAATTCCTTTACGATCAGCATTTTTAACAACTGGAACTAGAAGTCCTTTTTCAGTATCAGCAGCGATACCGATGTTGTAGTAGTGCTTGTGAACGATTTCGCTTGTAGCATCATCTAAAGAAGTGTTAAGTGCTGGGAATTCTTTCAATGCGCTTGTCAATGCTTTAACAACATATGGCAAGAACGTTAATTTAATGCCTTTAGCAGCAGCAACTTCTTTATATTTCTTACGGTGAGCAACAAGGTTTGAAACTTCTACTTCATCCATTAGTGTTACGTGTGGAGCTGTATGTTTAGAATTTACCATCGCTTTAGCGATTGCTTTTCTAATACCGCTCATTTTTTCGCGAGTTTCTGGGAAGTCGCCTTCTGGAATCGCAATTGGTTTTGGTGCTTCTTGTGCAGCAGCTGGTGCGTTGTCAGCAGCTTCTGCAGCAGGAGCAGCAGCCCCGCCGTTCAAGAATGCATCGATATCTTCTTTTGAGATACGGCCATTTTTACCAGTTCCAGATACTGTGCGAATTTCCACACCTTTATCACGAGCATATTTACGTACAGATGGCATAGCGATGATGCGTCTGTTTGGATCCACTTCTTCTGCAGCTGCAGGAGTTTGGACAGGCTCTTTAGCTACTGTATCGCCAGCTTCTGCTGTACCTTGTACTTGAGCTTCTGTTTTAGCTTCTTCTTTAGGTGCGTCATTTCCATGATCGCCCTTGAATTGAATATCTTCATAACCAGGTGCATCGAAAGTGATTAGGATATCACCAACAACTGCAACTGTACCTTCTTCTACAAGTACTTCTTCTACAGTACCGTCAACTGGAGACGGAATTTCTACTACTGCTTTATCGTTTTGTACTTCACACAAAACGTCGTCTTCTTGAACTTTATCGCCTGGTTTAACAAACCATTTTACGATTTCACCTTCGTGGATACCTTCACCGATATCCGGTAATCTGAATTGAAAAGACAAAGTAATTCAACCTCCTACATTTCCATTATTTACGTTGCTTCTTATTATCCCTGACTAATAACTTCTTTATTAGAAAGTAAGGACTTTTTTAGCTGTTTCAATGATATCTTTGTAATTTGGAAGCCAAATGTTCTCAGCTTGTGTAAATGCATAAACAGTATCAGGAGCAGCTACACGCAATACTGGAGCTTCTAGGCTAAGGATAGCGCGCTCGTTGATTTCTGCGATAACATGTGCAGCGATTCCTGCTTGTCTTTGTGCCTCTTGAACTACAACTGCTCTTCCTGTTTTTTCAACAGAAGCAACGATTGTTTCAACATCCAACGGGCTGATTGTACGCAAGTCAACAACTTCTACAGAGTATCCTTCTTTTTCTAGTTCTTCAGCAGCTTTAAGTGATTCGTGAACCATTGCGCCGTAAGCGATTAATGATAAATCTTTACCTTCACGTTTAACATCTGCTTTACCGATTTCAATAGTGTACGCTTCTTCAGGTACCTCTTCACGGAATGAACGGTATAATTTCAAATGCTCAAGGAAGACTACTGGGTCATTGTCTCTGATCGCAGCAATCAATAGACCTTTTGCATCATAAGGTGTTGATGGAACAACAACCTTCAAACCAGGTTGAGTTGTTACAAGTGCTTCTAAGCTGTCTGAGTGAAGCTCAGGAGTATGAACACCACCACCGAATGGAGAACGGATAGTAACAGGTGAATTGTAGCGTCCGCCTGAACGGTAACGCATACGAGCCATTTGACCATTGATGCTGTCCATTACTTCATAAACGAAACCAAAGAATTGGATTTCAGGAACTGGACGGAAGCCTTGAAGACCAAGACCTACAGCCAAACCACCAATACCGGATTCAGCTAGTGGAGTATCGAATACACGATCTTCACCGAATTCTTTTTGAAGTCCTTCCGTTGCACGGAATACACCGCCGTTAACACCTACGTCTTCACCGAAGACTAAAACGTTCGGGTCATTACGTAATTCTGTGCGTAACGCATCAGTGATTGCTTGAATCATTGTCATTTGCGCCATGGCTTATTTCGACTCCTTTGCTGCATAGATTTCATATTGTTCTTTCAGGTTGCTTGGAAGCTCTTCAAACATGTTGCTGATCAAGTCTGTTACTTTTTGCTGTGGTTCAGCATCAGCAAGTTTGATTGCTTCTTTAATTTCGTCTTTCGCACGAGCGATAACTTCGTTTTCTTTTTCTTCGTTCCAAATGCCTTTGTTTTCTAGGAATTTACGGAAACGAACCAATGGATCTTTCTTTTCCCACTCGCTGTCAAGATCTGAAGTACGGTAGCGTGTTGGGTCATCTCCAGCCATTGTATGTGGACCATATCTATAAGTAAGTGTTTCGATCAATGTCGGACCTTCACCATTAACAGCTCTTTCACGAGCATCTTTAACAGCTGCATAAACAGCTAATGGATCCATTCCGTCTACTTGGATACCTGGGATACCAGCTGCAACTGCTTTTTGTGCAATAGTTTTAGCAGCAGATTGCTTTTCAACTGGAGTAGAGATTGCGAAACGGTTGTTTTGCACGATAAAGATAGCAGGAGCTTTGAATGCACCAGCAAAGTTAATTCCTTCATAGAAGTCACCTTGTGAAGCACCGCCGTCACCTGTGTATGTGATTGCTACTGATTTCGCTCCGCGTTTTTTCATACCAAGTGCCACACCAGCTGTTTGGATGTATTGTGCACCGATGATGATTTGCGGTGAAATTACGTTAACACCTTCAGGCATTTGGTTACCTTTAAAATGTCCACGAGAGAATAGGAATGCTTGGTATAAAGGAAGTCCATGCCAGATCAACTGAGGAACATCACGATATCCAGGAAGAATGAAATCTTCTTTCTCCAATGCAAATTGAGAAGCTAATTGAGAAGCTTCTTGTCCTGCAGTCGGTGCATAGAAACCTAGACGACCTTGTCTGTTTAAAGAGATAGAGCGTTGGTCAAGAATACGAGTGTACACCATACGAGTCATCAATTCTTGTAATTGCTCATCACTTAAGTCAGGCATTGCAGATTCATTTACCACTTCGCCCTCTTCATTTAGAATCTGAAGTGTTTGAAATTGGTTTTCTACTTGTTCAAGCTGTGCTTGCACATCTAATTGAGCCTTCTTTGTTTTAGAAGCCATTTAAGCCACCCTTTCCTTTCTTTTTAAAAAGACGCATCAAAAAAAATCTAACGCATTTTCTTTCGTTGTTTCATGGTAATGAAAATGTGGTAATCTAGTTAGACAGCGCTTTCTAGCTTATCCTCCACATTGTTTTTCAACTTAAAAAAAACCATACTTATGCAGTTTTCCACAAAATCCGCTAGAAAAAACGTCTTTATAAATAATTCGGTATCCGTATGTTCTGTATCAATAAGTACAATAAAATATATTAATACAACTTTTTAATACATGTATAAGTTTAATATACACAAATATTATCCGTCAATCTTAAAGTACTATGTTTTTTGTGTATTTTTTTATTTTGCTAATAAAAATTAATTTAATCTGTATTATCAGCTGTTATATATCTGTACTATAAAAATAACACTATCGGAAACTGTATTATAATATCAACATTTTTTTCCAGCTTGCCATTTTGTCGAAAACATCCTAAAAAACGCCTATGTAAAACTAAAAAGCCCCCTAGTGTAATGAATGCCCAGATAAGTAAGTGTATATACATCATTTACTTATCTGGCAGCCAATCCCTCAAGACGCTTAATTAATCTATTTACTTTTTTGTTCTTCTACTTTTATTTCCACCCCGGCCTTTTTATAAAAAGCGAGTTTCTGTTCGTTGTATTGCTTCGTCAATTTATTAAATTCTTCATTATTAGCGAGCACTTTTTGATATACTTCATTAATTTTATTGATTTGCTCTTCAAGAGCATCTATTTTAACATCTTTGTTTTTAAACATTTCATACAGCTCTTTATCATATTTTAAGCCAGTTGTGTAATTTGCATATAATTGGTCATGAACTTCATATCTGTCCATCATGACATTGTACAAGTCAT
>JAPSHL010000222.1 GCA_031179905.1 Bacillus sp. (in: firmicutes)
GAAAAAGAAAAAATGAAATACTATTTTTGAAAAGCGGCCATCTTTCGGATAATAAAGGATGAACAGCAGCCCGATTGTTGGAAAAAGTAAATAATGAAGAGTAAAGCTTAGTTTAGTAGCGTATGGAAATTCCCGGTAAGGAAATTCAACTAGATGTAATTTTATTTGAATGAATTCATAGATCCATGCAACCGACTGAGAAAACAAGAAAGTAATTTGTGCTAGTCTTTTATTACTGTTTCGTATGTAAATGAAAATAACTATTAGAGCAGCAGCCCATAATATAGTTAAAATCCAAAATTCTTTATGCATGGAGTTTTCACCTTAATCCTCTTTTAAACCACTCGTAATATCTATGGCTCAAAAATAATATGAGCATAACACTAAAATAACTCCAATACCATCGCCATATATTATATTGTACTAAACTTGTAAACCTTTCAAGTAGGACCTCTATTCCGGTAAAGAAGCCTGCAATCAGTAAATAATATAACAACTTAGATATAATTCTTTTTGATGATGGATAATACAAATTAAAAAGTATAGCAGTTATCGGAAACAAAAAAAATTCAAAATATAAGCTTGATCTGTAATCCTTATTATCATTCGGAAATAATTGAACCGGATATTCAATCCACTTCATTTCTACAACAAATAAACCAATCGGCCAAGAAAAGAATTGAATTGACAGAAACAGGATAAAAGCATCCCTAGCTTTCGCCTTTGGGATAAATCGCCATGCTAAGACAAAGCTTATAAAGAGTATACCGGCTAAAATCAAACGCTCCATCACCAAAAACAATCACCTCGGGAAAAGGGTGTGTATGATTATATTATATCCAGTTATGCAAATCCTATGTGTTTGTGCAAGTAACCCTGCCTGAGTGAAGCAGGGTTACTTCATTCTTATTTTATACGGATATTCTGGCCAATCTTCAACTCTGTGGGATCGACACTTGGATTAAGATCTTCTAATGTACCGTGTTTAATATTTAATCGTTCTTCTATATCCCAGAACGTGTCCCCAGATTTTATTTTATAGGTTGTGGCAGCAGCCTTTTTCTTTAAATTAAATGCTCTCTCAAGCCCCTTAACATGTCCTAAAGCAACTGCATCAAGGAAATCATCATTCTTTAAAAGATTAGCATCTTTACGGGTGTCGATGAATAAACTTTCAGTCAAGATTGCTGCCATATCAGACTCTCTCAGTACATGCAAATCGGATGTTTTTGTGCCCCTGTCGACCACATTGTAAGGTTCTAATTCATCCATTATTGCATTATGAACTGCTGCATGAATCTTGCCGCTCCTGCTTGAAATGGCAAGAGTATTATAGCGGTAATCCTCATAGCCTGTTCCACCACCTGCATTAATATGCACAGATAGAAAGAAGTCAGCGTTCCAGCTGTTTGCAGCATCAGTCCGCTGATCAAGACTCAATGATTTGTCCGATGTGCGGCTCATTTTAACTTCTACATTTTCGTAGCCTTTAAGCAGAGAGTGTATTTTTTTAGCGATTTTTAAAGTTAAGTCTTTTTCCTGCAGACCATTGCCGACTGCTCCGGGATCAGATCCGCCATGTCCTGGATCAATAAAGATTTTCGTCATACTAACACCATCTCCCTTTATACAATTAGCGAGTATGGATCAATAAAAAAGAAAAGAATATATTTCCTGAAAAAGTTAGTAAATAGTTATAACGACTCTTTTCTTTCATTGATCAACTAATCATAATATATGATTAGTAAAAAATTTTGTGAAAATAGAGCGGAAAGGCTTCTATTCAGAAAAAAAACAGATGCTAACGGCATATTTGCTGTGAAACTACACAAAAAAAGATATCCATTTTTGGATATCTTCAAATTTATTTCTCGTATCAATTCTCACCGTCTGCCTTACTTATCTGCTCTGCTTTTTTTATGTAGCCGTATATAAGTGCGGTCATTGTTTGGATAATCAAAAAAATCGGGACCGAATAAATTAGTTTAAAACCATTTTGCAAAGTAATAATATGCAGTGCACTAAATACATATTGTGCACCAATTCCAATCCCTGCCCATACGACGATATAAAAAATGCTAATTGCCCCCCTTATTCTCAGCACTTCATAAAAATAATTAAAACAGTAACCGAACGGCACAAACAGCATGTAGTAGATAAAGTCAAATAGCTCATAATGATTTACATCGTTCACTTTATAATAATCAAGCTTGCCCCCGCCAATGGTGAAATCAAACAAAACACCTACTGTGAAACCCCAAACTAAGCTTAATATAGTCAATTCTGTCGATAGTCTTTTAGGCAAGATGACCATAATGGCATAAGTAACTCCGACAAAAATAAGCAGAGCAATCTCATTCATATCAAATGTACCGATTATTTTCATAGCGTTTTACCTTCTTTTTGTACAATGGACTGGTAAAAATAATGAATCACTAAAGTTCCACAAAGAAAAAGGACAAAATATATATAATCAAGACTAAGATTCCAATGCTCCGTTGTAATAAGACCTCCTGCTAAGGCAAGCAGGATAAAAGCAAATAAACAAATTGCCCCACCTAATGTTACAAATATTGTTTTAAGTCTGGCAGTACTTATGAGAATAATGTTTATATAAATATTCGCAGCTAGCGGAGCGATTAAAGTGCGAAATAACAACAGAGTTGTATAGGCTTGTGTCGTATTACTAATTTTCACTAATACAAGCTCCTCGTAGATAATCCAATTCCAATGAATACTGACAACAAGCATTATCAGAAATATTATCAAATTTTCCGTTTTTGATAACACTTTTTGTTGATAGTAAAAGATTGCTGCAAACAGCCAAGCAAAAAAGAAAAAAACAGAAAAAAACATGTTCCCACCTACTCAGTATTTTTTAATAGTTTCCCTCCCTTACCCCTTCCTATACAAATACTAAGATCATTTTCCTATTATTACTCCTAGACAAGCCCGATCAAATAGTTGTAATTTAACATATTGTGGTTATGAGGAATAGAGAAAGGTGTGATTCGATGAATTGGAGAAGATACTTAGTCATTGCAACTGCAGCTTTATTGATTTTGTTAATGGGCGTCGGTGCCTTCATATATGAAAACTCTAATAGTTCCACAGGAGCTGACAGTTCAAAAACAAAGGCTAATAAAAACATTACAAATAAGACTGAGCAGCAAATCAAAGAACAAAGTAATTCCAATTTAAACGTTAAACAATGTAAGGAGCCTAGCTAAGGCAGAGAGTTAGTGCTTGATTTTAAAAAAAGAAAATTAAGGATAATTGCAGCACTGTAGAGCGCATAATTAATTCTGGCATGTTACGGGTGTGTTTACATCGCGTTATGCCAGTTTCTGTTTTGTTCCACTCTGTAGCGGAATGTCAAAATTTAGGAATAAATAATAGACTAATTAGCTACGAGAGGTGCATCACCTTAGCACCAACAAACACATCTAAGATTAAAGAGGATCAGTTATGAAAATCCCAGAAAAATGCTTGCCTGTTCTACTGACTATTATGGTCATAATAAGATTTACTGTAAGTCCTATTGCTCTATGTGGTGCATTACGGTTAGTTTTATACTGCCTGCTACTGGATACTTCTGAATTAATCTACTATTATCAAAATGATAAAACTGCTGTTATTTGAAGGCTATGTGGAACCTTATACGTTTAAACCTGATATAACATACAGTGAGTACCTTAAAGAATCTGCTATAGCTGGGCAATAAGACTTATAGGCCTTATTCGCTAATGGCGCTACTGGGGACTTCTGATAACAGTACACAAACAGAGCAAAATGCACATTCGGACCATCACAATATGTCTGATGAAACAAAAAGCAATAAGCAAACTTTACAAAAATGTACAGAGCTTTGGTAAGTCTATTCAAAAGGTGAACTTTTCACACAACAAGCAAATCAACGGAAAATAGATCGTAATCATGACAACTACGCTTGTGAATCTTAAAACTCGTAAATAAAACACTAGCCTTTTGCTTCATGTGAAATCACTTCCTCCCTCATATAATAAGGAGTGGAAGCATTAAAATACAGGGGGAAATATGAAAATTTATTTGATCATTTTACAAGTCATCTATCTGCTTTGTCTCATACCGTGGTTGCCGATCTGGGGACTATCCTTCATGAGCTTTGATGGGGGATTCAGCTTTTATAATATTCTATTCGTAATCATCATCACTTTGTACCCAGTAGCGATTATAATCTGTACCATACTTTCATGGTTATACAGAACTAAACGGAAAAAAACAGCCATATTTATTAATTTAATCCCAATGTTATGGGTAGCAGGATTTTCTTTAGTTTTATTTATTTTTAATTTTTCTTAAAAAGGGTCTTTTTCAAGGCTTTTTTTTATGCTACCAGCTCTTCCAAGTTATGTTAGCATTTTCCCAATACGCCTGAAAGGATAGCAGGATTGATATGCGTGCATACTATCATTACAACACTATCAGGAGGCGGATTATGAGCAATTTAATAGGAACAATGCTGACAAAAGCTAAAAATACATTGTCACAGACAGCAGAAACTGTTCGCAACAGTGTGTTTGCAAATAAGGATGGTCCTTCTATTTCAGTTGTCGGACTAGCAGATTATATTGAAAAACATGAAGATACAAAAAAAGTGAGCCGACATCTTTTAGGGAACTTTTATCATTTTTATGAACTAGAGGCAGAGGGAATCCATTATTATTTAGAAAAGAAAAGCGACTATATCCTGCAGTTAGATGCATCAATGGAAGACCAAATCCTCGTTTCTTTTCGGTCTTACAGAGATAAAGAAAAGTTACAGGAAATGTTTTCGTTCCCAAACATCCAAAAAACATAAAACGCCGTTATCTGCGGCGTTGTGTTCGTCTTGGCGTCGGACATTTCATGTCAGTGCGCAGTTTCATAAATCCAGAAATAAGTCTAGCCGTACTGCCTTCTTGTGTTCTTTCGTTCGTTTTTCTTTGAACACATTCAATTAACTGCTTATCACATCTGCAGTTGGAACCGTGTCTTGCTACACAATCATCATGCATCTTACAGCATGAATCAACATAGTTAATTGGGGCTCCTGGTCCGCTGCAGCCTGGTCCGCAATACCGATAACCACCTGGCAGGCAAAAACCCTTTCCTTTTCTGATTTTTTTCATCTTTTCACCTTCCACTATTTAGCTTCCTTCTAGCATTTTATGGAATAAAAATAAAAATGGTATGGTTTTAAACCTAATGACATAAAAAAATCACTTATGCTTACAGCACAAGTGATTTTTTTGCATTTTTATTGTTTTTGGAAAATAGTAGATATTATTTTATCTGTTGACATAGAGCTGTCGATTTTATAAGAGCCTGGTTTCAAGTATTTTTCGACACCCTTATCCTCTACTTTTTTAGAGAATTCAAAGCCGCTCATTTTAATGATATCAGCATCTTTCAGGGCGTTTCCAACATCAATACTTGTCATTCCGTTTGAAACATAGATGCTAGTGCGATACACTACATCACCATTGCTCTTTGCATTTTCACTCGCTTTTTCTTTAGCAGCATCGACTTTTTCCTGCCATTCTGTTTCTTTCTTTTCAGCTTCTTCTTTTGTTTGTACTACATAGCCAGAAGAAGCGAGAAGTTCTTCCATCTCTTTAACCGTCGGTGTTGTTTCAACTGCTTCTGTATTCGTATCCTCTGTTGCAGCAGGTGTTGCAGGCTCTGCTGCTTTGGGTGTTTCTCCCTTTGTCACGTAATAGGCAACACTGCTAATGGCTGCCGCTAAAAGTAAACCTGCTGCAAAACTGCTTATGATACTAGGCTTCATTTACAACAGATCTCCTTTCTTCTTTCTCCATAATATAAGGAGCAAGCATTTTTTCCACTTGTTCTGTTGTCAGCTTTTTTTGGCCGGCAATAGTCTCAATGGAATATTTGCGACGATGCAAAT
>JAPSHL010000030.1 GCA_031179905.1 Bacillus sp. (in: firmicutes)
TCATCGTCTCTTCCATTGGACGGTTATATTCAACAGCATTCAAGTCGATGCAGGCTCTGCCGATTGCAATTAAATCAAACTCTTTATTTGAATTGAATTCATATTTCATTGATAGCATCCTCCTAATTATCAGCGGTTCAAAATCCATTCATGGTCTTTATCATTATTGAATTTCCATACTCTTGTCGGTCCTGCCATTACATTTAAATAATAGGATGTATAACCATCCGGCACACCGACAGGATGATAACCTTTAGGTACAATTACTACATCACCATCTTCAACTGCCATCGTTTCATCTAATGAACGGTCATCTGTATATACGCGTTGAAACAGAAACCCTTGTCTTGGATTGATTTCATGGTAGTATGTTTCTTCCAAGAATGATTCCTCTGGCAAATTGTCCTGGTCATGTTTGTGGGGCGGGTAGCTTGACCAATTCGCAGTTTCTGTGATGACCTCAACAACGAGAAGGCTGTTGGCTGCAGGATGCGAATCGGGAAGGATATTATGGACAAGACGCTGGTTATTGAATTTCCCTCTATGCTCTACACTATTTTCTTCAGCTTTAATCAATTTCGTAGGCTTTGCCTCAACCGAAGGAGAATAACAGAGGGCAACTCTTGCATTTCTGCTGTTTGCAGAAATTGTGAACTCCGAACCATTGGAAACGTAAACACTGTCTGTCGGAATCCGTTCAAAAACACTGTCTCGTGTGCCGATATTCTCAAACACAGCCGTGCCGTCGCTGACAGTAATTTTTCCTGTCACAGCAACAATGCAGCATTCTTCTGATTCAAGCGTCTCTTTGTATTGAACGTTTTGGGATAATTCAATCAATTTAAAACCAACATATTTTAACGGGGAGTTTTCTTTCGTAACATCATGTATAACCTTTACACCATCGATTGCTTCCGTATGCTGAGATTTGCGCAGCAGTTGACTCATACGTTTTTCCTCCTTAAGCCTTACGACCAGAGCTTGCACTCTGATCAAGGCCAAAAAATTCACAATAACTCTTATTCTATCTATCAATCAAAAGACGGTGCCAAATATCTTGCTGTAACTACTTTTTTGCGAGTATAGAAATCAACACTGTCCTTGCCGTTTGCATGAAGTGTTCCGTAGAAGGAAGATTTCCATCCTGAGAATGGGAAGAATGCCATTGGTGCTGGAACTCCTAGGTTAATGCCAAGCATACCTGCATCAATATTTTCTCTGAAGTAGCGGATAGATGATGCATTTGATGTAAATAGACAAGCACCATTTGCAAATTCTGACTGGTTCGCAATCTCAACTGCTTCTTTTAAGTTTTTCACACGCATGATGGACAATACAGGTGCGAATATTTCCTCTTTCCAGATTGTCATGTCTGTTGTGACATTATCAAAAATCGTCGGTCCGACAAAATATCCTTCTTTAGGAGCATTTTGTCTACCATCAGCGATAAGATTTGCACCTTCATTAATACCTTTTTCGATGTACCCCAAAGTTTTTTGTCTATTTTCCTCTCTGATGACAGGACCTAAAAACACACCGTCTTCCAAGCCGTTCCCAATTTTTATGCTGCTTGTTTTTGCTTTTAAGGCAGCCATGAACTCATCTGCAATTCCTTCTTCTACTGTAACAACTGCACATGCCATACAGCGTTCACCAGCTGAACCGAATGCAGCTGAAACGACATTAGTTACTGTTTCTTCCAGGTTTGCATCATTCAGGACGATTGTATGGTTTTTTGCACCTGTCAGTGCTTGAACACGCTTTAAGTTTTCTGAACCTTTTTTATAAACATACTCACCTACCGGTTTTGAACCAACGAAAGAGATTGCTTTAATTTCCGGATGCTCCAAGATTCCGTTTACAACATCATGTGCTCCATAAACAACATTAAATACTCCTTTAGGAAGCCCTGCCTCAGTGAACAATTCTACTAATCTTCTTGTTAACAGCGGTGTTCTTTCAGATGGCTTTAAGATGAAAGTATTGCCAAGAGCAATTGCCATAGGGAACATCCAGCATGGCACCATCATCGGGAAGTTGAAAGGAGCAATCCCGCCGACTACACCGATTGGGTAACGGTAATTTGTTGCTTCGACGTCTGTTGCTATAGAAGCTAGAGAATCTCCCATCATTAATGTTGGTGCGCCTGCTGCGAACTCAACATTTTCAATTCCTCTTTGTACTTCTCCCAACGCTTCCGTCAAGTTTTTTCCATTTTCAATTGTGATCAGCCTTGCTAGCTCTTCTTTATTTTTCATAAGTAATTGCTGGTAGTTGAATAAAATTCTCGCTCTTCTTGGCACAGCGACATTTTTCCATTTTTCGAATGCTGCTTTGGCAGCTTCTGTAGCCTGCTCAATATCTTCCTTAGTGGAAATAGGAACACGACCGATGACTTCTTTTGTAGCAGGGTTAAATACCTCTTCGTAAACAGAAGTATTGCTTTCAACCCACTCACCATTAATATAGTTTTTCAGTTTTTCTGCTGTAACTGTAGACATCTTCATTTCCTCCTCCAGATATTATTTCGGCTGTTCGGACAGCTAATAAGTTGATTGTGTTGCTTCCCTTTTTACTTTATTACGTCTGCTGATACTGCAGTTCGTTCATAAATACATCGGGAAAACTTATTCATACTATCATCATTCTGGTTGTTATGTTTTGGTTATGTTTTGATAATTTATGATTACATCATAATACGGATAACGCTTTCAGTCAACCGTTTTCCTCTTTATTTTTTCATATTTTTGGAGATTTGGAGATAAAAAGGATAGCTTTCTTGTCTTTCTATCGAGCATTTTCGATATTAGTAGTGTAGAAGAACAATAAATACCGAAAAAATTGTCTAATAATCTAAATATTTTACAAAAAAAGGTGTTTTCCTCTATTTTTTTTAATGTTATTAAAAATGATTCTTGATACTTATTTTTGTAAGTTTTTTGCAGATGTATTCAAAAGTTAACCATCCATTTACCGGGAATGCAGAAAAAAACCTGCTGTTTTAAAACAGCAGGTTTCTCATTCCTATTATTTGTTATGCTTTTGCAACAAAATCATACTCTGTTTTTAATACTTCATTCAAGAACTTCAAGACTGTGTAACGGTCTCTGAGGTGGTGGGCTTTTTTAAGGCTGTCGTTTACTAATGATTCTGAGATGCCGAGTTCATTTGGCAATATCGGCCCTCCTAAATTCTCCATCAGCCTTTTAGTGCTTTCTGGGTCTGGAATTGCTTGAAGTATTTCTTTAACTTTGTCTTTATTTGCTCTTAAATTCTCCAAAACTTTCCCATGTTTTTCTTGTATTGCGTCATTCTCCAATATATTGTCCAACTCATTAAGGAACTCTCTTTTATATATAGAGCTTAATAATATAGTAGTAACTCCGACCTTAGCTCCATGAAGAACTTGGGGGCGATTGTTTTTCAAAAGATCCATTTCCCAGTAATGAGATAAATGATGTTCTCCGCCTGAAGCAGGATGTGATTGACCGAATACTAGCATTGCGATTCCTGACTTGATTAAACTCTCGATTAAGATGGTGATGCCTTCATCCTCTGCCTTTGCAATTTTTTCAATACTTGTAACACACTCATCCAATGCAAGCTGGGTCAATTCAGCAGAAAGTTCACAATAAGGTGCATCAGCAATATAGCGCTCAAATTTCCAATCGGCAAGAGACGTGTACTTGGCAATCATATCGCCAACACCTGCTGCTATCATCTCTTTCGGCGCCTTTTTTAATATATCAATATCAGCAAATACAGCAATAGGAGAAGTCATTTGAAACGTTTTCTTTACACCCCTTACAATCAGTGGGGCCCCCAGTGAAGTAAATCCGTCAACTGAAGGTGCAGTAGGAATGGAAATGAACGGTATATTTAAAGTAGCGCTGCAAAAACGGGTAATATCGTGTATCGTTCCGGAACCAACCGCAACCATAATATCATTCTTTTTCCCTGTCTCAAGCAGGACTTGAATTAGGGACTTTTCATCTGCAACTACATCCCCGTTCTCATCTGGTGTGACTTCACAGGACGTCACCTTTAACCCAGCTGCTTTAAGCAATTCTGTCAATTTTGCTCCTGCTGCATTCATCGTGCGGATGTCAGCAACGATTTTCGGGTTTGTAAAAGATTTTTCAGCAAGGAAAGAAGCTACTTTGTTCAGTGCACCATTCTCTGCCACAATTCTTTCAATCGGTATTTCATTATGATGGTTTCCGCAGCTGCATGTTTTGAAAAGATCATGAATTTCGGCAACAAAAGTTTCCATAGTAAACTCCTCCTCTTTTATCAGCCAAGTATACCTCTTTACTTATCGTAATGTTTCAAAACGGTAGGTTGTCGTACTTTTATATTCCTCACCAGCTTGAATTACCCATGTCGGAAATGCAGGCTGATTGATTGCATCTGGAAGTCCTTGTGTTTCAAGGCAAAGTCCATGATAGCGTTTGGACGGAACTTCAAAAAATCTGCTTGTTTCATCTATTTGGTTACCAGTATATAAAACAACACCAGCTTCATCTGTACTAATTGTCAATGTTCTGCCTGACTCTTCATCTGTTAATAGAATTTCGTCAGCCTTTTCTTTATTAAGAAGGAATGGATGATCATAACCTCCGCCAGCAATTGAAATTTGCGAATCTCTTGATTCTGATCCAGACTTGATAAGTCTTCCTTCTCTAAAGTCAAAGACTGTACCATCCACACTTGCCAAGGCACCTGTCGGAATCAACTCTCCATCCAATTCAAGAAAATGGTCAGCCGCTATTGTCAGCTTATGATTAAGGATATCTCTTTTAAAATTCCCGCTTAAATTAAAATACGAGTGGTTCGTCAAATTGACGATCGTTTTTTGATCCGCTGTACCTGAGTATGTAATGCTAAATTCATTATCATTATTGAGCAAGTAGGATACTGCAAGCTTTAGCTCACCTGGATACCCTTCGTCTCCATCAGGACTTATATGGGTAAACTTAACACCAACTGCCTCAGACTCTTCGATAGCCTCTGCTGCCCAGACAACTCTATTGTATCCTTTTACTCCTCCATGCAGATGGTTTGCTCCGTCATTTTTGGCAAGTGTATACTGCTTTCCATCCAGTTCAAAAGCAGCGCCTTTAATCCTGCCCGCTATCCTGCCGACAACTGCTCCTAAAAAGTAAGTATCTCTTTCATACTCTTGCAGCGACTCGTATCCAAGTACAATATTTTCGAACCTTCCATCTTTATCTGGCGCCAAAATACTTGTAATAATGCATCCGTAGTTGATGAATGCAACTTCCATTCCGTTATCGTTTTTGAGCTTATATTGATTAACTTCTTTATCGCCTATTTTTCCGTATGGTTCTACTGTTATGTTCATTTAATCTCATCCCTTCTGCTAGCATCCTTTGAAAATTAGCTGATGCATGTCATTATCTTTTTTCTAACCTGATCACATTCCAGGAAAGCTTCGGCAAAACAGCTGTGATGATGCCGTCTTTATATTCGGCATTCCCATTCGTATGCGGTTCTACACGCTGGTTTACTGCACTGTTTTCTGCCTTTATATCATCATTTTCTAAAACAATATGCTCCACGATTTGATATCCTTCAAAATTGCGGATATCACATTCAAGCAACAGTCCTTCTTCCAAATGACGATTTACAGCGAAAATGGTCAGCTGTTCCTGTTCTTCGTTATACACGGCTGTTGATTCCAAGTAAGGAACATCTGTAAAGTCTTTACTGTCATATTTCGGGCTGGAGATAATTGGATTCAGGGATACTCCTCTCCCATAAACAGATGTATGCATGTACGGGAAGAAAATAGTCTGTTTCCAAGCTGGTCCATTATCCTCTGTCATAATTGGTGCAATAACGTTCACAAGCTGTGCTAAACAAGCTATCTTCAGTCTGTCTGCATGCTTTAGCATCGTGATCAGCATACAGCCTACAAGAAGAGCATCTTCAAAATTATAGATGTCTTCAAGCTGATGGGGCGCAATGCTCCAAGGCTCTATTAACTTGTCGTTCTCATTGCTGTGATACCAGACATTCCACTCATCAAATGACAGGTTTATTTTCTTTTTGCTTCTTTTTTTTGCTTTAACATAGTCTGCAATCGAGATGACAGAGGAGATGAAATCATCCATTTCAAGGGATAAAGCCAAATAATTAGCTACATCATTAGACTGATTTCCGTAATATTGATGCAAGGAAATATAATCAACATGGTCATATGTATGATCAAGCACAGTTGCTTCCCAATCTGCAAATGTCGGCATATTGCGATGAGAGCTGCCGCAGGCTACCAACTCAATTGACGGATCGACCCATTTCATGACTTTGGCAGCTTCCTGGGCAATACGCCCATACTCCGCTGCAGTCTTGTGTCCGATTTGCCAAGGGCCATCCATTTCATTTCCTAAACACCATGTTTTAATATTGTATGGTTCCTTCACTCCATGCGCGGCACGAAGATCACTGTAATAGGAGCCGCCTGGATGGTTGCAGTATTCAACGAGATTTCTGGCTGCATCAATTCCTCTTGTACCAAGGTTGACTGCCATGTTTACTTCTGCACCCACCAATTTTGCCCATTTCATAAATTCATTCGTGCCCACATCATTCGTCTCTGTTGTTCTCCAAGCCAAATCCAATCTGCGCGGACGGCTTTCAACAGGGCCGACACCATCCTCCCAGTTATAACCGGATACAAAGTTTCCGCCTGGATATCTGACGAGCGGCACTTGAAGTTCTCTCACTAAATTGATGACATCTTTCCTGAAACCGTTCTCATCTGCTTCCGGATGATTAGGTTCATAGACACCTCCATATACAGCCCTCCCAAGATGTTCAATAAACGAGCCATAAATCCGATTGTCGATTTCTCCGACTTTGAAGTCCTTTTCCAGAATCATCTTTGCTTTATTCGCTGTCATGTTCTTTACTTCCTTTCTTTTTGAAAGTTTTTTAGATAAACTTTATACAACTTTAGTCCATTTAGGGTTTCCAATATTCGGGCATGCTTTTCTTTTAAACTTTGCTCTATAGCGGACAATACATCCGCTATAGGCACAAGTCGTCCCGTACTGTAAAGAAGTGCATTCTCGGCAAATGCTCAGCCTTTCTTGATAGACAGAATCATGCACCAGCTTTTCCGGAGTTTCTGCTGCTTCTTGAAGCAGTTCCTCAATGACTTCCTCTGAAACTATTACACTCTCGACACAGCCCTTGCAAGCATTCTTTTGCATAATGTCTCCTGTTAAGCTCCTGTTAGAGTCAATGTCACTACTGACATCGCCGGAATATTTACAGACAGCTTGGTTCCGTTTACTTTGACATCTTCAAAAGCAGTCGGCTTAACTGTTTCTGGTGCCTCAAATGTATTGTGGGCGTTCATTGCATCTGCTGTAAGGATAGTTCCAGACACCGCAACTGCACTATTCAGTCCACGTAAATCCAGTTCGAAAGAGTTTCCGTTAACATGATCAATATTGCAGAAGCTCACGTTGATTTGACCAGAAGAATCCTTCGATGCTGTGACACTTACTTGCGGAAGTGTCTCTCCGTTATGTTCATAGCTTCCAATTTGTGCATCAACACTTAAAAGCTCTGCATCTTGATGAACTTTGTACATATCAAAAACATGATAAGTCGGAGTTAGAATCATTTCTTCTCCCTCTGTCAAAATCATTGCTTGCAGCACGTTTACTGTTTGGGCAATATTCGTCATTTGGACGCGGTCACAATGCTGATGGAAAATATTAAAATGCAGTGCTGCGACGAGTGCATCGCGAATTGTATTTTGCTGATACAAGAACCCTGGATTAGTTCCCGGTTCTACATCAAACCATGTGCCCCACTCATCAATGATCATGCCAACTCGCTTATCAGGATCATATTTATCCATAATATTGCCATGTTTTGTAATCAGCTCATCCATATGAATCGCTTTCTTCATGGTAATGAACCACTCATCCTCAGGGAAGTCTAGGGCGGATCCTTTACCAAGCCAAAAGTCTCCAGGAATCGTATAATAATGAAGGCTAAGCCCATCCATCAGGTGGCCGGCATTTTTCATGAGCACTTCTGTCCAGTTGTAATCATCGACATTTGCTCCGCCTGCAATTTTATAAATTTTGTTATCTCCATAGTTCCTGACATATGTTTGATAACGGCGATATAGGTCTGCATAATATTCCGGGCGCATATTCCCGCCGCAGCCCCAGTTTTCATTGCCCACTCCAAAATAAGTTAGCCGCCATGGTTCCTCTCTGCCATTTTCCCGGCGCATATTCGCCATTGGGGATTCTCCCTCGAAAGTCATGTATTCTACCCATTCGGACATTTCTTGGACAGTTCCGCTTCCCACATTTCCACATATATACGGTTCTGTGCCTAACAGCTCACATAGAAGCATAAACTCATGTGTTCCAAAATGATTGTTTTCGACAACTCCGCCCCAATGAGTATTAACCATTCGTTTACGGTCTTCTCTTGGCCCAATTCCATCCTTCCAATGATACTCATCTGCAAAACAGCCGCCCGGCCACCTCAAAACAGGGATATTAATTTTTTTAAGTGCTTCTAACACATCATTTCTTATCCCTTTTGTATTTGGAATGGGAGAATCCTCCCCAACCCATATCCCTTCATAAATACATCTGCCTAAATGCTCAGCAAAATGACCGTAAATATTTTTATTAATTTTCCCTTTTTTCACATCCGCATTAATGATTACCGTATTCCCCATGCTATTTTTCCTCCTTATTGATTCGCCTAATAGAATATGTACGAGACTTAAAACTTCCCGCTAATCTTCATCGTTGTGATAAAACGGCTGAAGTCAGAACCTCCATAGTTCTAAAAATCTAGAATTGTCATGGAAGTTCTGACTTATCATGCTGTTGTTCTAGTTCATTCTTAAAGAATGATAACTTTCATTATCCTTTCAGACGGTAAAACATATCATTCCAACGCAACTCATTTTGGAATGATATCGAATTCGTATCATTGTTGATGACAACGAGTTCGATATCAACCAATTCTGCTAAATCTCTAAGCTGCTCTGTTGATACAACATAAGAGAAGCATGTATGATGGGCTCCGCCTGCTTGAATCCAATTTTCTACCGCTTGGCTTAAAGATGGTTGTGTTTTCCACAATACTCTCGCCACTGGTAAATTCGGCATTTCCTCTTCTGGCTGAATCGCGTCCACTTCGTTTATAAGAAGACGGAAACGGTGGCCAAGATCAATGATAGAAGCATTTAATGCCAATCCCCCTCTTCCATCAAACACGATGCGAGCAGGATCTTCCTTACCTCCAATACCTAGTGGATGAACCTCGATTTTCGGTTTTGTTGCCGAAATTGTCGGACAAACCTCAAGCATGTGAGAGCCAAGGACCATTTCATTTTCCGGATTGAAATGATACGTGTAATCTTCCATAAACGAGGTTCCTTCATTGCCAGCAATGATTTTCATTAAACGGACAAGCGCTGCTGTTTTCCAATCGCCCTCACCTGCAAATCCGTACCCTTGCTCCATCAGTCTTTGCACAGCAAGCCCAGGTAGCTGCTTCATGCCATGAAGATCTTCAAACGTTGTCGTAAAGGCCGTATAATTTCCTTCTTCGAGAAATGCTTTCATGCCTAATTCGATTTTCGCTTGTTCGCGGATTGAGTCTCTGATTGAGCCTTCCTCTAAGCCAGCTGGCACAACATCGTACTTTTCTTCATACTCAGCCATCAAAGCATCAATGTCTGCCTCAGTTACCTCATTCATCTTAGCTACAAGATCTCCGATGCCATAGCCGTTCACTGTCCAGCCAAGTTTGATTTGAGCTTCAATTTTATCTCCCTCTGTCACTGCAACTTGGCGCATATTATCTCCAAATCTAGCAACCTTCAAAACTTTGCTTTCTGAGAATGCGACTGCTGTTCTCATCCAGCTTCCAATTCGTCCACGGATTTCTTCATCTTCCCAGTGGCCAACAATAACCTTTCTGTTCAATTGCAGTCTGCTTCCAATGAAACCATGCTCCCTATCACCATGTGCTGATTGATTAAGGTTCATAAAGTCCATATCAATCGATTCCCAAGGAATATCCCTGTTGTATTGTGTAGCAAAGTGCAATAAAGGTTTTTGCAATGCGGAAAGGCCAGCAATCCACATTTTGGATGGAGAGAAAGTGTGCATCCATGTGATGATACCAGCACATGACTCATTTGCATTTGCTTCTAAAGCAAGTCTTTTAATTGAATCAGCATCCTTCACAACTGCCTTAAACCTTAACTTATAACTTAAGGAAGAAGATGAATCCAATCCGTTAACCATTGTCTTTGTATGCTCTTCCACTTGCTTTAATACATCTTCTCCATATAACAGCTGGCTGCCAGTAACAAACCAGAATTCGTACTCTCTTGTCTTTAACACATTAATTCCTCCTAGCAATTTTTATTTTGAAGTTTGTTGTTTTGTTTCCCCGGTTTTTTGTCCGTAATATGCATTCGCACCATGCTTTCTTAAGTAATGCTTATCAAGCAAATACTGGTCAATCCATTCCACATCTGGATTCAATTGCAACGTATGAAGAGCCATTTTAGCGACTTCTTCTAAGACGACAGCGTTATGAACAGCATTAGCTGCATCCTTTCCCCAGCAGAACGGAGCATGACCTGTCACTAAAATTCCTGGGAGTGCTTTCGGATCAATACCCTCTTGCTGGATTGTTTCAATGATGACATTGCCAGTTTCCAATTCATAAGCTCTGTTGACTTCGTCTTCAGTCAGCTTTCTTGTACAAGGCACCTCACCATAAAAATAGTCCGCGTGTGTTGTTCCTAACGCCGGAATTCTTCTGCCAGCCTGAGCCCAGCTTGTTGCCCAAGGCGAATGTGTATGTACAATTCCTCCGATTTCCGGAAATGCACGGTACAAAGCAAGATGCGTCGGCGTATCAGAGGAAGGATTTAAATTCCCCTCGACTATATTCCCATCCAAATCAGTGACAACAAGGTCTTCCGCTTTCAGCTCTGAATAAGGTACTCCGCTCGGCTTAATAACAACAAGATTACTTCCCCTATCGATACCGCTTACATTACCCCAAGTGAAAGTTACAAGATTATGCTGTGGCAGCATCAGGTTTGCTTCCAACACTTCCTGTTTAAGCTTCTCTAGCATACTTATCCTCCTTGCTCTCAAGTGATGCTTCTTTTTTAATCTGCTTGAGTGTTTTCATCACATTATTTTCACCGCGTCCAAAATAATCGTAAAGGCGGGAATACTCATCGAAAAGCTTCTCATAAACTTTTACATTATTTTCAATAGGCTGATAGATATGATCCTTGATTCTTCCCATATCTTTAGCCGCTTCATTGATATGGTCATAACCTCCTCGTTCCGAGCCTGCTGCGACTGCACCAAACATAGCACTTCCTAGCGCTGGTGTTTGTGAGGATGCTGAAATCTTAATATCCATGTTTAATACATCTGAATAGATTTGCATCATAAGGGCATTCTTTTCAGCTATGCCTCCTGCTGCGTAAACTTCATTGACCGGTACTCCGTTGTTGCGGAATGTTTCAACAATCATTTTTGTACCGTATGCAGTTGCTTCAATCAGGGCTCGATAAATTTCCTCCGGCTTTGTTAATAGAGTTGCACCAAGCAAAACACCTGTCAGGTCAACGTCAACAAGTGTTGATCTGTTTCCGTTCCACCAGTCAAGAGCAAGCAGCCCGCTTTCCCCTACATTCAGCTCATTTGCTTTTTCTGTTAACAGCTGATGAATATTCATGCCTTTTTCTTCCGCTTCCTTTTGGTAGCTTTCCGGAACACAGTTTTCTGTGAACCATTCAAAGTGATCTCCGACGCAAGATTGACCAGCTTCATATCCTAAATATCCTGGAATGACTCCATCTTCCACAACACCGCACATTCCTGGTACGATTTCTTCTGTTTCCCCAAGCAAGATATGGCATGTTGATGTTCCCATGATCATTAGCAGCTTGCCTGCCTCTGTAATTCCTACTGCCGGTACGGCAACATGTGCGTCCACATTTGCAACAGCAACTGCTGTACCTGGCTTTAAGCCTGTTAATTTAGCAGCTTTTTCTGTAATTTCCCCTGCCTTAGAACCGATGGAATAAATATCTGTGGACAGCTTCTCTTCTACGACATTTTCCAATCGTGGGTCAAGAGCTTTAAAAAACTCTTTGCTTGGATAACCTTCTTGTTTATGCCAGATTGCCTTATACCCAGCCGTACAACTGTTGCGTGCAATCTTACCTGTCAATTCGGAAATGACCCAATCAGTTGCTTCTAGCACTTGGTCTGCTGCATCATAAATATCTGGTGCTTCATTAAGGATTTGCCAGATTTTTGGGATTGCCCACTCAGAGGAGATTTTTCCGCCATAGCGCTGTAAGAATGCTTCTCCTCGTTGTGCAGCAATTTCATTCAAGCGGTTTGCTTCATCCTGCGCTGCATGGTGCTTCCATAATTTCACGTAACTGTGCGGATTCTGCTTAAACTCAGGCAAGAAGCAAAGCGGTATGCCATTTGCATCTATCGGCAGGACCGTACAAGCAGTGAAATCAATACCGACACCAATTACATCTTCATTTGAAACATTAGCTTTCTGTAAAACCTCAGGTATAGTAAGCTGCAAAACTTCTAAATAATCAGCAGGATGCTGTAGCGCCCAGTCATGTTCCAGCTTTGTCTTCCCGTCAGGCAAATATTCGTCCATCACACCATGGGTATATTCCTTAACGGCTGTCGCCACCTCTTTGCCTGTACCTACCTCTACAAGAACCGCTCTTCCTGATTGAGTTCCATAATCTACTCCTATTGAATACTTTGCCATGTAAAATTCTCCTTTCACGCTAAAGTATGCGTTTTCAAAAATGTGAAATTAGAATAAATCTATTTAGTTCTTCCTTCACTTTACTTTTATAATATTTTTATACGTACAAGAAGCCTGATGTCCTTGTTCATTAGATAGCATCATTCATCCTAACAACCAGAACACTTTTATCAACTTGTACGTATAAGCTTAATGTAATTCTACCATCTATTGAAATTTTTTCAATCTCTTTTTTAAAAAATTTTTAATTATTTTCTACTTGTTTGGTTTATCCCTTGATCGTCCTTAACTCAAAAACTTTCGGCACCCTTTTATCTGGATGAGCACGGAAAGTAATCCTAATGCTATCTGTTGTCACATTAGGGATTTCATATTTAACATATACAAATTGATTCATTTCTTCCCATTCCACTCTTCCGTCAGTAAGCTTCCTCTCATCTGCAAGCACTTCAAATTCCTTCATACTTTCCCATTCGTTTTTTGTATAAGCTGCTATAAGATTATTTTTTTGTTCAGGGAAAACTTTAAGAATAAAAGTGAAATGCCCATTCGGCCAAGTGTCGCGATATTTCCTGTTTGACACCGTTCCAACTCCGACATGCTCTCCTTCAAACTGGTGGTCCCGCTCAGGCTGCATTTCTCCTGGCTGAACGAAGTCAATCGTGCTTTCTTGGAATTCTTGTTCCTTTTGAAGCGCTTCTTTATAAGCCTTCTCTGCTTCCTGCCATTTGTCTTTTGTAAACACATCCCAATAAACGGTCGCACTTCTGTCATGCAGAAGGTAAAACGGCTTTAAGTTCACATCCCGCGGATTGCCGATTCCGTCCAGCCTGTATTCGGCATCTTTTGTAGATACTATTCTCTTTATTGGATCATCGTCAGTAACCAGGACTGGTGTAAATAACAAATCTTTCGTCAGTTGTGCATCACTTATTTCTCCCAAATCTCCTGCAAGCACTATCGGTCCGTGTAAAAATGCTACTCTGTCCGGATTATCCGGTATTGCTTCCTTTCGAAGTGTCATTGGTATATGAATATCCAGCACATCTCCATCGTGCCAAACTCGAGTTATCTCAATAAGACTCGCAGGTCCGTTATCATGCTGGTACTGTTCACCGTTGATTGTAATTTCCATCCCTTTTTCTGCCCAGTAAGGGTATCTCAAGTAAAGAGAAAAGGCCTTTTCCTCAAGGCATGATAGTTCTATCTTAATTCTGCCATTTTTCGGATATTCCGTTTTTTGCTCAATAATAACTCCCATCTCACTCCAATCAACGCGAGAGGCAATATATTGATTAACGTAAAGTTTGTTTTCATCATGAAAATAGATGGCATTACCGTGACTTGCATGATTTTCCATCCCAGAGCCTACACAGCATGTAAAGCTGTCAAACTTCGAGTTGTACTTTTTATGACCGCCCATATCAAGCGAAACAAAATAACATACACTTCCATCACTCGGATTTTGGGATGCGAGTATGTGGTTGTAAAGTGCCCTTTCATAATAATCGCCTTCTTCAGCGGTCGGTTTCCACTTAAAGAGGTGCTTAGTAAGTTTTAGCATGTTATAGGAATTACACGTTTCACACGTATTTTCACCTAAGCGGTCATTCAGTTTACCTGCTTCGCCAAAGTGCTCATTCAAAGAATTTCCTCCTATTACATAGGAATGCTCATGAACAACAGTGTCCCAAAAGAACTCGGATATTTCCTTATACATTTCTTTGCCGGAAATTTCATACTGCCTTGCAGCAGCGACAACTTTCGGTATTTGTGTGTTAGCATGCCTTCCAGCTAATGCATCCCTTCTGTCTGCTAACGGATTTAAAACTTCTTTATGATAAAACCTTTCCGAAAGGGCAAAAAAACGGTCATCATCCGTATGTACTGCTAAGTCAGCAAGGACCTCGGCCATGCCTCCAAACTCACATTTAAGTAGATCATCCATTTGTTCATCAGAAAGGTCAGCAACCATATCCGCAAGCCAAAGCCCAAGCTCAGTTTCCACTTTAAGCGCCTTTTCATTATCCGTATAAAGATATGCATCTCTTAAACCTGCAAACACCTTATGCATCGTGTATAAAGGCACCCATCCTCCATTTAAATCAAATCCTTGAGAATAGATTTTCCCTTCCTTTACTTCCTGAAAAATCTCTTTCCCTCTTGGTATACCGGAAATCAAGCCTGTTCCATCCGCTTGTTGGCAAAGCTCTAACTCATCCACTATATAGGCAGTTCTTTCATTAAACCTGCTGTCACCAGTCGCTGCTGCCATCATGGAACATGCAGAGATGTAATGGCCAAGCGTATGGCCGGAAATGCCTTGTTCTTCCCAGCCCTTATAATGGTCTGCTTTCGGTTCTAATCCTGCATATTGACGGTATCTGGACAAAAGCCTATCTGGTTCAAGCTGCAAAAGATACTCTCTATTCAATTCGATTGCATGTTTAAACGGACCATCCGTTATTCTTACTTGCCTTAAATTAAATGCCTCAACTGCCATTTAGCTTCACTTCCCTCTCCTTATATACATTTCCTCGTGCCTGTTTCTAGCACCTCTCTATGTAAGCGCATTCTATAGTGAAAATTTTATTCCAGTTGTTCGTACATGTCAACAGATTTCCTTTTACATTTCTAGACATCTATTACTCTCTTTTGTTAATTTTAGAACAACTTTCAAAATTCACAGGCAGCGTCACTTGTACGGAATGACCCTAGGTTCTCATCAGCATCGGGTCTTGGCCAGCACTGCATTCGTTAAAAAATTTAATGATAGTTTTTTCTGCTGTTTTTTGGTACGATATCTCTATATCTAATTTTGTACGTATAAGTTACAGATATGGAAAGACAAGAAAGTGGTGATAGTGTGGCACAACAAACAAAATACAACATGGTAAAAGAACAAATTACCGAATGGATTACAACAGGCCAAGTCAAACCAGGAGAAAAAATTCATTCTGAAAATGAGCTTGTCAAACTGTTTGGCGTAAGCCGCCATACCATTCGCCAAGCGATTGGAGATTTAGTTCATGAAGGATGGCTATACAGAGAACAAGGTGCCGGAACGTTCTGCTCCGACAGAAATGCAAGCTTAAATACTGCCGGTCAAGCAGTGAAACGTACGAAAAATATCGGTGTAATAACCACATATATATCTGATTACATCTTTCCTTCTATTATTAAAGGCATTGAATCTTATTTATCGACAAAAGGCTACTCACTAACCTTTTCCTGTACGGATAATGATATTGAAAAGGAAAAGCAATGCTTGCAGACAATGCTTGGAAGCAATATTGACGGGCTTATCGTCGAACCGACAAAAAGCAGTAATTTCAACCCAAATATTAGCTACTACTTGGAATTAGAGCAAAATAAGATTCCTTACTTAATGATTAACCAATTCTACTCACAGCTCGCCCCCCCTTACATTATCGTAAATGATGAAAAAGGCGGATATATTGCGACAGAGCACTTAATCAAGCTTGGACATAAACGAATTATTGGTCTTTTTAAAACCGACGATTTGCAAGGTGTCAACCGGATGAAAGGCTTCATTCAAGCATATAAAGATTATTCTGTTCCTTTCTTTCAGGAAATGATCATTAACTATACAACAGAAGACCAAGACAAATCCCTAGAAAATTTACAGGAAATCTTAAAAAAGGAAGACAGGCCGACTGCGATTGTTTGCTACAATGACCAGCTTGCTATTAAAGCAATAAGCATTTTGCGGACAATGGGCTTATCCGTTCCAAACGACATTTCCATCTTGGGCTTTGACGATTCTTTTCTGACAGAGGCCTCAGAGGTCAAACTAACTTCCATTACCCATCCCAAAATGAAAATGGGTGAAGAGGCGGCCAAGTGGATTGTGGCTGCCGTTGAAAAGAAAAGCAAGCCTGCCCCATCGATTGTCTATGAACCTGAAATAATCATAAGAGATTCAACTGCAGCTGTACCGTCCTAAAAAAATGAATAAATGAAAAAGGCTGAACGGTTATGTTCAGCTTTTTTCTTATTATGATATTTTAAATAGTTTACTGCTGTGGGGAGCAAGAGCTACTTGAATTTTATCTTTATAAGAAATAGTTTCATTGCCCCAAACATCCTTCACTGCTAATGACCCAGAATAACCAAGTTCTCTTAAAGAAACTTCTATTTTGCAATTAACTTCACCGATATTGAATAGAGCAACAAAAACAGCGCCTTCTGGACCTTTGGCAGTCCAGACCACTTTGCCTTCTTCTCTAAACAAAAGTCTGCTGTCAAACCCTCTTTGGTTAAGTTCAAGCATATCTTTATTTGTAAGCAAGGATAACGTCCAGCTGTCATTATCCCGAAGCTCTCCGCCAAACATGAGAGGCGAACGGAATATCGACCATAATGTCAGCATCGTAACTTGCTCTTCTTTCGTAAATCGTGTCCAGCGATCTGCACCGCCTCCGTCAACTGAGCGGATTCCAATATGTCCTAATGGCAGCATATCACAGTCCGGCCAATAGCCTGGACCGGAAAGACCGCTCCATTTCTCGCATCTTTCAAACATATCGTATAAAAGATCCCATTGATCCCAATAGTCGTCAGTCATTCTCCACATATTCGCATTATCCCGCAATGTGTCTGCAAACTCTAGCGGAGCAGGTCCTGGCGACAGGCTCAAGACCATATCCCTGCCACAGTTATCAATTGCCTTCCTGATTAGCTTTATTTCATCTGCATGAGTGTTATAAAGCTTTGATGCAGCAATATCATCGACCTTTACATAGTCCACACCCCATTCTGCATACAGCCTAAATAGAGAATCATAATATTCCTGTGCCCCGTCCTTGCTGGCATCTATTCCATACATATCTGTATTCCATGGACAGATTGAATTAGGATGAGCGATATCACGGGCAGTATGAGCCGAGTTTAAAATAGCTGTATTCTGATGAACTGCTTGTCTTGGTATTCCTCTCATAATATGAATGCCGAATTTTAATCCAAGACTATGTACATAATCAGAAAGCGGTTTAAAACCTTTTCCTTCAGCAGCTGAAGGAAATCGGTTAACTGCAGGAATTAGACGGGAAAACTCATCCATTTCCAGTTCAACAAATGGCCGATACAAAGAGGAGTTTGCACCAGGCTCATACCATTGAATATCTACAACAATATATTGCCATCCATCCTCTTTTAAATACTTTGCCATATATTCAGCATTTCCTCTAACTTCCTCTTCTGTTACAGATGCACCGTAACAATCCCAGCTGTTCCATCCTAAAGGAGGAGTTTGGGCAAAACGATGATGATTCATCAATATTCACACCCTTCGCGCTTACAAGAATTTTATAATCTAATCTTAAAGGAAACGAATACAGCCTATCTATAATAACTTTTTGCTTATCTATGTAATATATTGCTTTATTAATCTAATTTTAATTGATGCAAATACGCATGCTCTGTCGCCAAACGGAATTCACCTGGAGAAATGCCGATCCACTGGTGAAAAACTTTGATAAAATAACTGCCTGATGAGTAGCCAAGCTCCTGGGCAATTGCTTCCATTGTCAAATCAGTCTCTCTTAAAAGCTTAATTGCCTCTTCCATCCTGATTTTTGTTAAGTATTCAATAGGTGTGTATCCTGTTGTTTTTTTGTATAGTCTTGTAAAGTAATATTTAGAAAGATTGACTTTATCCGCTATTTCCTCGAGACTTTGCAGAGATCGGTATGTTGCCTCCATATACGAGGCTGCTTCAGCAACAGGATCTGGCCATGACTGTTTGGCTTTTTTCGCAGAAACTTGATGCCTAAATAACTCCATAACAAACTCATAAACAATCGCCGAGGCTCGGAAACCATCTGTAATGTGGTTTTTCGATGCACTCGCAAAAACACTCTTTAAAAAGTGAATCGGCGAACTGTCTTCTGGAATTGTAAAGACATGGCCAATACTAGCCACTATCCTTTGCCACTCTTCTTCAATATTTGTAGGACGAAACATGATAAATAAAATCTCCCAATGCGCATTAGTTTCCAAAAAGAAATAACGGTGATCGCTTGGTATTTCGACCATAAATCCAGTTCCTTTTTCTAATTTATGGAGAGTTCCATCTATTTCAATGTAACCGCAACCTTCGAGGGTATATTGAAACAAAAAAAGCGGCCCATCCTTGCGGGTTAAACCATTCCAATGATAGGATTCCTTTGTAATACTTTGCTTACCAACTGCAAAAAGCTGGTAGAATGATTGATTCAATGTATCTAAAAACCGAAAACCATACACTTCCTGTTTATTATTTGACATGGCCGCTCCTTCACAAGAAAAATGTAAGCGCTTAAAATATTAAGCTGCAAAATTCCTTTATTAGCCTGTTTGTTTATTATCATACAACATTACCTAATTTTCCACCACTGTTTTTAAAGCGTTTCCAATCATCGGTATAATGATTAAAATAACTTCTTGGTATTTCTCCCCTCTATATAGTTATATTGATAAAGTTAAAATAAGAATTTCCATGTTTCCCCCTTCCTAGATCTATTTCATGTACCTTCAAGACCTTCCCAAGGTTCATATTAAATATAGCGATTTTTATTGTTAATTGATTTTTTCTCATTTAGGGCTAATTGGAAGGAGAAAAAGAACAATTGTTTTCTTTACACAACTGCTCTTTTAAAACCTTCAACGCTTTTAATAGTCAGCAAAATGGTCAATTTTTCAGTAATCCTACAGTCTCCTCCACGCCGACACGATAATCGGAGAGCATGCCCTCATTTATCTTAAGCATTGTTGGAGTTCCTGTTATTGCTAGTTTAGAAGCTGAAGCGGGGGTTTTGTTCTCAAATGGCGTCTGATGGACAGCAATCAGCTTATTGTCAGCCCCCGATTGAATGGACCAGACTACCTCCTTATCGTTTAAAAATTCAGCAAGATTTATATTAGCATCTATGATTTCTTTGCCATTCTCTATCCTACCAATCACTTTGTCATACATGTTGTGATGTGCTTGCCAATCATACCAGCTGTCCGCATTTTCAGTGTCTCCCATATCCACAATATAAATGGGAGTTTCTCCAGTCTTGCTGTATTCTAAAACAGCATTTTCTATTTGTTTACAATAAGAACAGGCATCCTGCCAAAAATAAACGATATATTCCTTGTTACCTTGTGCAAATGACTCTTGTGCCTTGATTTTTTTAATATCATCTATTGTATCCTGCCCTTCCTTTGGCAAAAGACTAATCAGCAGCCCTGCTAAGAATATGACCAACACAGAACCAAGCATCCACTTAACTTTGCTATTCATAACCGTCTCCTTTCGCTTCGACATTCCTATTGTAGCGAAGAGAAAAAACTTTTAGACAGCTTATTGCCAACCAATTCTGACATATTTGTGACAATTAGTTTGTTATCCTTTTTTAAAATTAAGACAGGCGAAATATTTATATGGTAGAATCGAATTAGATGTTAATAAGGAGATGAAAAAATGAAAAGCTCTATCATTGATCGCTTTATATCCTATGCTGTCATTGACACACAATCGAACGAGGAGAGCACAATATGCCCGTCCACTCCTGGACAGCTTACACTTGCGAACAAACTTGTCGAAGAACTAAAAGAAATCGGCATGGAAGATGTAACAATGGACGAGAATGGCTACGTGATGGCAACACTTCCTGCCAATACAGAAAAAAGTGTTCCTACTATCGGCTTTTTGGCCCATTTAGACACTGCCACTGACTTTACTGGGAAAAATGTCCGTCCGCAATTAGTGGAATATTATGATGGCGGAGACATTGTTCTTAATTCTGAATTACATATTGTTTTAACTCCAGCAGATTTTCCAGAGCTTGCAAAATACAAAGGTCATACACTAATCACAACAGATGGAACAACCCTTTTAGGCGCTGACAATAAGGCAGGGATTGCAGAAATTATGACTGCTCTCATCACATTGAAAAACTCTGATATCAAACATGGGAAAATCAGGGTTGCCTTTACTCCCGACGAGGAGATAGGAAGAGGGCCGCATAAGTTTGATGTAAAAGCATTTGCAGCAGACTTTGCTTATACAGTGGACGGAGGTCCATTAGGAGAATTGCAATATGAAAGCTTTCATGCAGCTGGGGCAAAAGTCATCGTAAACGGCACTAATGTCCATCCTGGAACAGCAAAAGGAAAAATGGTCAACTCTATGAAAATCGCGATGGAATTACAAAGCAGTCTTCCTTCTGATGAGGCGCCAGAAAAAACATCCGGTTACGAAGGCTTTTACCATCTCCTATCCTTTCAAGGAGATGTAGAACAAACAAAGCTTTCTTATATTATCCGTGATTTTGACAGAAAACTGTTTGAAGAGAAAAAAGCGAACCTGACTGAAATTGTAGCTCAATTGAATAAAAAGTATGGTACAAATACGGTAGTCCTAGACCTAAAAGACCAATATTACAATATGCGAGAAAAAATTGAGCCTGTTAAAGAAATCATCGAAACAGCGCACCAAGCGATGGTAAACCTCGGCATATCCCCGATTATCGAGCCAATCCGCGGTGGAACAGACGGCTCACAGCTTTCCTATATGGGGTTGCCAACACCTAATATTTTCACAGGCGGAGAAAACTTCCACGGTAAATATGAATATATTTCAGTAGATAACATGATGAAAGCAACTAATACAATTGTCGAGATTATCAGGCTGTTTGAAGAAAGAGCTTAAAACTCGAAGGAGGTACTCAATAGATTACGAGCACCTCCTATTTAGTTACCGAAAAAGTGATGCTTTTCTTTGCTCGCATCAAATGCATAGAACCACTAAAGCGGAAATTAACTTTCCTTATTTATTGAGGAAATATTGTTGATACTACCACCTTATAGAAGTTTGTCTACAGTCTGCCTCCTCTTTTCTACTCAAGTTAGTCTTAAGTCTATTTCTTCGTAATACGAAGGATATTTTGTACTTTTCGTAGATTAGTATATAATAGTAAAAGTGCAAAAATTTTGTTCGAATAAGATATGCAAATAGATAGAAGCAAAAAAAAGGAGTTAAGCAATGAATT
>JAPSHL010000223.1 GCA_031179905.1 Bacillus sp. (in: firmicutes)
AAAATACTCTCTTTAATAATCAGCTTTTTAAATTTAGCAACAACCGCAGCTGATAAATGTTAATAATCCTTTAATGAGTTCGGTATGGGTTTTAACTCCTAATCTCAAAACTTCTTGCCATAATTTTCACTCTCTCTCGCCTTTGCTGCTCAACTAAGCATGTAAAAACATGGACCTCTATTCTTTCCATTCCATTACTATTATACGCGAGTGTTTTTGCAGTCCATCTTACTTGGACCGGATACAATTTTTGATTTTACAATAATATTATTATGTAAACTAATGTTTATCTTCTCTTTTTAAACAAGTGTAAGAAAATTGTTCACAATTGAAATGTTTCAAGATTTTGTAAAGAAATCTGCTGACAGGCAAAAATAACTCCTTATCTTAACGATAAGGAGTTGGTTTTAAATAATTTTCCTGCCTAATTGTCCTAGTGCATAATGAATGCCATGCTTTAATGTTTGGAAACAATCAAATTGAGATAAATTTATCTTTGCCTGTGAAACAACAATACTGAGTTCTGGTGAAATTCCTACCAAAATTGTTTTTATGCCAATCAGGTTTGCCGCAGAACCAATTTTCTCCAAGAGGCTGGCCGTATGCTGGCTGATATCCCGATCTAAACCAGTCAAGTCCAATACTAAGTAGCTTGCCTTATATTGCGGAAGATTATTTAGTGTGTTAGTAACAAGCAGCTCAGAACGATCCTCATCATATTTTCCTAGCAGCGGGACAATTACGATGTCATCATGAACAGGAATAATTGGAGAGGATATTCTTTTAACAAGTTCCTTCAGCTCTTTCGTCTTTTCCTCGACAACCTGTTCTAATTGAGCAATCTGTTCTGATTCTTTTTTTCTCGCTAGCTCATGTATATTATCAGCGACGGTGATTTCTGATGGAAAATATTCAATGATGCTGCACTCATTGCCTTCGAGCTGCTCTTGAATAATTTTATACCAAATATTAGTGCCAAGTAATCTCGTAAAAATACCGGCATAATGGGCAGCCAAATAACAACCGCCCTTCGTTTTTCCTTGCTCTACATTTATTTTATATTCCCAGCTGTCTTTAATATGTGCTGTCAATGTTTTCGTTTCATAATTCAATTCATGGATTTCGGTTAATCCCCAGCCCGCCGAAGCATATGTTGCAGTGATTAGTTCAGCAGCTTCCTTTACACCTACATCCTTCATTTTCTCAAAATATTCGCCAACTACAAGTCCTTGGCGATAACCTGTTGCCTCAAACACTAAGTTCGATGCCTCTTCACCGGATATTTCTTCAATCGTATCAAAAAAAGTTTTCATTGCACTAGAAATCCAAAAAAGAACAGCATCTTGCTCTTCAAACAAAAACCTGCCTTTTTCTAATTCCCACTCAAAGTGTAACCCACCAATATGTATAGAACTACTGCTCATGTTAATCCCCTTTTTTCGTTCATTTTCTTATCTCTATTTTTAATATATTCACCTAGCTTATATACACTGTTCTTTCTTTTTTTAAACCTTTTTAATTAAATGTTTATTCAAGAGTATCTATTTAAGCATTTCATAAGGGATGCCAATTGAATTATCTTGTCTAGTGATTTGAATATCGATTGATAATCCATTTTTTATTATATTACAGGCAAATTTATTATCAGATTTCTTAATTATAACTTATGTACAAATGGTAGCGAGCTTTTTTATCATCTAATGCTTCCGCAAGGAATTCATGACACTTTTCCGTATATTCTAATAGGCACGAGCATCTCCATAATGTAATGATTGCATACAATATGACATGCATATGCTTGGTGCTATTTTTTACAGGTGCTCATACAATAGTTAATGGTAAGTACCTCAATGGTTGTGTTTAGACGTTTTGAAGGAGGAGCTAATGAATGGCGGCGAAAAGATGGTCAGAGATGACGTTTCAAAATCTTAAAGAAAAGTCTATGACATTTGATATTGTTTTTCAGCGTATTTCCAGTTTTATGTTGAGAAATCCACGGGGAAATTATCGGTTAATGATTGGTACAGATTCTCAGGTTCATCCAAAGCATACTACATTTATAACAGGCATCGTTATCCAAAACAAGGGTAAAGGAGCCTGGGCGTGCATCAGGAAAATAATCGTTCCGCGCAAAATGTTGGCGCTTCATGAAAAAATATCTTATGAAACTACATTAACAGAGGAAGTCGTGTCATTGTTTACAGAAGAACGAAAAAATGAACTGATTGATATAGTTCTTCCATATATATATGGTGGAGCAACGTTTTCGATAGAAGGTCATATTGATATTGGCAGCGGTTCGAGAAATAAAACGAGTGAATTTGTAAATGAGATGGTCGCAAGGATTGAATCGATTGGTATTGAGCCAAAGATTAAACCTGATTCTTTTGTCGCTTCCAGCTATGCTAATAAATATACGAAATGATTTTTTTACATAAAAAAAGCCTGTCCCTAAAGGAACAAGGCTTTAAGTTGTTATTCTTTTGTTGATGCCACTTCTTCTGATAATTTTTTGTTTTTGTTGATGAAATGGATGATAAACGTAATGATAAACGCAAGAATCAAAATAGCAAAGAAAACATAATGATTTAATTCAAAGCCAAAGATGCTTGCAAACATTTTAAGTGCAATAATACCGATTAGCACAAATGCTGTGTTTTCTAATTCAGGCACTTTTTCAATCAAAACGAGGAATAGCTTCGCTACTGTTCTCATCATCAAGATGCCGAGCATTCCACCGAGGAGCAGTATCCAAATTTCTTCTGAAACAGCTAATGAAGCAAGAATACTGTCAACAGAAAAAGCTAAATCCAACAATTCAACAGAAATGACCGTAGCCCAAAATGTACCAAATATCCGGACAGTCCAGCTGTCTTTTTTTATGCCTTTAGCATCTTCATCCTTATTATCAAGCCAGAAATGCTTAATAACAATATAGGCAAGATAAGCGGCACCAAGAACTTTGATCCACGTAAACTTGATTAAATATACGCCTAGTCCAATGAATAAAAAGCGGAAGAAATAGGCACCAAACAAGCCGTAAGTGAGTGCTTTTTTTTGCTTGTCCTTCGGTAAATCTTTAACCATGATGGCTAGCACTAATGCGTTATCTGCTGAAAGCAGTCCTTCAAGGATGATAAGTGTACCAATCAATCCCCAAGAAACAGGATCTGATAATACTTTTACCCACATGTCCCAATCAAAAAAGGAAGCATAAGTAGAAAGTATTTGATGTAGTATGTCCAATCAAAAAGCCCCCAAATATAGTAATGTAATTTCGATAATGAAAATATTATACTCCTAAAGATCAACAACTGCAAACCTTTAAACAATATTTGGAAGCTTCTTGCAAATTACGCAATGGGATATTACTTCAAATCTTCAAATTCTTTCGCTATTCTTTCTAAGGCTGTTTGGATGAGCGAACGTGGTGATGGAATACAGATTCTCTGAAAGGTTGTACCTTCTTCTCCAAACATGCTGCCATCTTCTAACAGGACATTTGCTCTGTTATAAATACGGTCATGGACTTCCTCTGGCGGGATGTTATAAGCTGAAAAGTCCATCCACATAATATAAGTGCCTTCTGGTATTTCCACTTTCACCTTTGGCATGTTTTGGTTAAGGAAGTCTTTCACCATCTCCATCGTGCCGTCAATATATGTTTTTAAATCTTCGAGCCATTCCTCTCCATGATGATAAACAGCTATCAAGGCTGCTATCGTGAACGGCGATGCCATCTGATGGCCCATTGTTTTTATGAACTGATTGCGCAGCTTCTTGTTCGGAATAATCATGTTTGTGCAATGAAGACCAGCAACATTAAAGGTTTTGTTGATGGCAGTACAGGTAATTAACATATCATTGTCTGCAAATTTTGCCATTGGAACGAACTTTTCCTTTTTTCTGATCAAATCGCCATGTATTTCATCAGCAACAATCAGTACTTGATGCTTCTTACAGATTTCGGCTAATCTTTCCAGCTCGTCTTTTCTGAAGATTCTTCCCGTTGGATTATGCGGATTGCATAATATAAACATTTTCGTGCTTTCCACACTTGCTTTTTCTTCAAAATCAGCAAAATCAATGCTGTAATAGTCGTTCTCATCATAAAGAAGAGAATTGTTCAAGACTGTCCTGCCATTTCCTTCAATGGCTGTTGTGAAGGGCGGATAAGCTGGACGCTGAATAATAATGCCGTCACCAGGCTCTGTATATGCGCGGATTGCCATATTGATTGCATGCACAGTGCCGGGACTGTAGACGATATGGTCCTTTTCAATGTGCCAGTCATGCCTTTTTTTGAACCAATGCTGAATTGCTTCATAATATTCATCTGGAAAAATCGAGTATCCATAAATTCTATTGTCCACTGTTTTATGAAGGGCATCAACTAGCGCCTGTGGGACAGGTAAATCCATGTCCGCAGTAAATAAAGGAATCGTCTCATCATCATACCTTTCTGTAAGACCCATCTCCTTGATGACCTTGCCTCCATCCCATTTCACCGAATAAGTATTACGCCTGTTTACAACCTCGTCAAAGTTATTAATCATCATTACACCATCCTTGCTTCCTCAAATTTAATTTATATTTAGTTAAAAGTTATCCTTCTTCATAAATCATCTTGACCGTCATTCCGCCATCTATTGTAAGATTTGTTCCTGTGATGAAATTATTCTCTCTGTCTGTTAAGAATAGACATGCTCTAGCAATGTCAGCAGGTTTACCGACCCTTTTAGATAGATGCTGCTCGTGATCCACATCCCTTAATGAATCGTAATTATTTGTTTCAATCCAGCCAGGGGCAATGCTGTTGACGGCAATCCGGTCATCAGCAAGACTATTGGCCAATGCATGAGTGATTGCCATAATTCCGCCTTTGCTGGCGCTATAGCTCTCCGTATTAGGCTCAGACATATATGCTCTTGTCGATGACATGTTGACGATTGCGCCGCCTTTTGCATTTTTTCTCATTATCTTTGCTGCTTCTCGGGAACATAAAAACACACTTCGCAAATTAGTATTTAAAATGTCATCCCATTCATCCAATGTCAGTTCATAAAAGGACTTAAATAATGACTTGCCGGCATTATTCACTAAAATATCAATTTTTCCATATAGCTGTTCTGTTTTTTCCATCAGCTGAATAATGTCCTTTTCCTGACGTACGTCTGTTTTAATGAAAATGGCATTTTCAGCAAAAGCTGATGATTCTATTATGTTGTTGGATGCTGATTCATCCACATCCGCAAACACTACCTTAGCTCCTTCCTTTAAATAATGCTCTGCAATGCTTTTGCCAATTCCGTTGCTCGCTCCTGTTACTATGATGACTTGATCTGAAAATTTCATCTGTGTCTCCTTCATTATTAGTTATCATGTACTTTTGTTAATTTTTCGGTTTCATTATTATTGTAATAAAGGAATACAGACATTTCAAAAATTAACACTTAAATTTTTATATACAGCTATAATTAAGGCGAAAACAAAGTGTGTGGAAACGTCTATTAGCCCTGTTAGGAGACTACCTGAAGCACTAATGAAAAAGCGAAGTTAACTTTTAAATACTTATTCCTTCTAAAAAAATAATAAACGCTCCATTATCTGGAGCGTTCATCAGTCTTCAACCTCTTTTACAGTTATATTTTCAAATAAACCTTCCCAATAATCGTCATTATTTGTCCACTTTTCATATTCTGGCATCTCAACTACGGTAATATTTTTAATTGGCCAGTTTTTCACTTCCATATCCTGTCTTTCATTATGATTAATCACTAGGATGTGGAAATTATTCTTCACGAGTCCGGACAAAACAGATTCAAGCTGCAGCGTATCTGCAAATGACGCTTCTGTCCTCACAAACAGCAGGCGTTC
>JAPSHL010000031.1 GCA_031179905.1 Bacillus sp. (in: firmicutes)
ATGTAATCATCGAAGATGTTCATAATCCAAATAGATATAGATGGAATTATTGTAGTTCATTTTAGATTAATGATACTACTAATTGCTTTTTTTTTCATTAAGTTAGCATTAATAAGTATATCTTTTAAGATGCCACTGATTTTAAAAGTGTATGCGATTTCCTTTAAAAGGCTTTTTCAATTAGTTAATAATTGAAATAATCAGGAAAGTTCGGTTTAATTAAAAATAAAAGAATGAGTATAAGGGAGAAAGCTATGAACTTTCGTATTGTACACGAACCTATCATTGTTCAGGAAGCAATTGATCTTGTAATAAGCAGAAATGCTGGGGCTGTTACAACATTCATTGGAACGGTCAGAGAAGTAACAGGCAACAAAAAGACGATGAAGCTTTGTTATGAAGCATATGAACCAATGGCCAGAAAAAAGCTCGAGGAGATAGGATTTGAGATAAAAGCAAAATGGGAGAAAGCCGAGGTTGCCATATTTCATCGGGTAGGTGAGCTCGACATAACCGATATAGCGGTCGTAATAGCAGTTTCAACACCTCACAGAAGCGATGCTTATGAGGCTAACCGCTATGCGATTGAGAGAATTAAAGAAATAGTGCCAATTTGGAAAAAGGAATATTGGGAGGACGGCGAGGAATGGATAGGTAATCAACGGCAGACAAAAGCCTATCCAAGCGGCAAGCCGGAAGGAGTGGATAAACATGAATAAGCTGCTGTTTTTTGCAGGATTGAAGGATATTGTTAACTCTGACCAATTAGAGCTGAACTTGGCGGGTAAAACGGTGAAGGAAGTAAAAGCAGAGCTTATGCAGCAGTACGGCGATCTTCCGTTGGAATCAGTGATGACGGCGATAAATGAAGAATTTGCCTTTGATAATGACATTGTCGAAAAGAATGATGTGATTGCATTTATTCCACCTGTGAGCGGGGGATGAAGTAAATGAAGAACAATCGTTATTCCAGGCAGATACTGTTTCCCCAGATAGGAGCAGCTGGGCAGGAGAAAATTCAAGAAAAGCATGTGCTTATTGTCGGGGCTGGCGCTCTTGGTTCCAGTTCTGCGGAAATGCTTGTGAGAGCTGGTGTCGGCAAGGTGACAATCATCGACCGGGATTATGTTGAATTTAGTAATCTCCAGCGTCAGCAGCTGTTTATGGAGGCGGATGCCAAAAATAGGATGCCTAAAGCAATTGCTGCTGAAAAAAGACTAAGGGAGATTAATTCTTCGGCAGCAGTAACCGGAGTTGTGGCAGAAGCAACGAAGGAATTACTAGACCAATATTTAATGGATGCTGATGTCCTCATTGATGCGACAGATAATTTTGAAACGAGAATGCTTTTGAATGATTTAGCCGTTTTCCATCATATCCCATGGATATATGGTGCATGTGTAGGGAGTTCAGGAATGAGCTTTACAATTATTCCTGAGGAGACCCCTTGTCTCCATTGTTTGCTTCAGAAGCTGCCTGTGCAAGGTATGACTTGTGATACAGTCGGAATCATTGCACCTGCTGTCCAGATTGTTGTGTCCCATCAAGTTACAGAAACCTTGAAGATCCTAGTTGAAGACACGCAGTCTTTAAGAGGAAGCTTTTTTCACTTTGATTTATGGTCTAATGAATACTCCAGCATGAAGGTAGGACGTGCTAAAAATCCATCTTGCCAAACATGCGGAACCGAGAGGACTTATCCATACTTAAAAGGGGAAAATAAAACGAAAACAGCTGTGCTGTGCGGACGGGAAACGGTCCAAATAAGGCCTCCGAATTCAAAGAAACTTTCATTAATACAGTTGGCTGATAGTTTAAAGAAAAACGGTTATAGAGTAATTGTTCATCCATTTCTGCTTTCTGTTGAAATGGAACAGAACAGGCTGGTTCTCTTTGAAGATGGACGGGCACTTGTCCATGACACGAAGGATGTTACTTTTGCCAAATCCTTATATGACAAGCTGCTTGGGTAAAACAAAAAGTCAGCCCGTTAAAATTGGGCTGACTTCATTAATTATTGCTGGTGTCCGACGATGACTAATTTTCCTGTGTCCAGCACTTCCTCGTATTTCTCCGCTTCCATTTCTGTTAAACCTACGGACTGCATTTTAGAGCGAAGCTCGTCCCCTCTTTTTCTGAAAACATTTCCAATCGTGTCCATTAAACCTTGTTCCTTCATGCTTACATCACCAGTTTCAGTAGCCGCAGTCAAATCTTCTGAGCGATCTTTGTCATGGGCGAAAATATAGATATTATCTTTTGTATACCCTTGATTTTCTAGTTGTGTAATCACATTAGTTGCTTGTACACCATTTTCCACTACTTCTACTTTATACATATCTAATTCCTCCTTAGAATTTGTATAGAGCTTCTGTCGCTCTCTCTATCTACTATTTATCCGTTTCTGCCTTTCTTGAAACATAGAATTTTCTGCTAATAAAATGGAAAATTGATACAAACGTGAAATGCACCACTTTCGACAAATTTCCCTATATAATAAAAAGTACCACAGCTATTGTAAAAGGGGAGAAGCAATGAAGAGAAAAGATTGGAAACAGGTAAAAAAAGAACAAGCGGCAACAGTTATGGAGGCAGAGCAACGTCCTTTTATTCCGAAACTAGGAATTTTTAATAAAACAAAACGGGAAATAAAACGAGCCTTTTTTCTTGTTGTACTCATATTTTTTTTAGTTGCAGTTATTATAGCATGGTGGAAAATGACACTCGCTGATGAGCCTGCGATAAAAGAAGGCAGTTTTGTAGAGCAGATGAAGGATTTATCCTCATTAGCTACATCTCAAGCATTTGTGAAGGTTATTCTGGAAAAAGAAGATAATGAGATTTTTGGAAAAGAAATCAGCACGGATATTCCTGGTACGAAACGGAAGATTCTTCTAGTTGTCCCTGGATCTGTTACTGCTGGTGTTAATCTGGAGGAAATAGAATCGGACCGTATAACAGTTGATAATGATAAAAAAGAAATCAACCTCCAGCTTTCTCACGCAGAAATTCTGCAAGAGCCTTCTATAGACTTTGATCAAGTAGAGACATATTCTATTTCTGGATTATTTAGAGGAGATGTGGATTGGGAAGAAGGCTATCAGCTTGCAAATGAAGCTAAAGAAGAAATAAGAAAAGAAGCAGAGGCACAAGGCTTATTGGAAAAAGCCGAGGCAAATGCTGAAAAGACAATAAAAGAGTTTTATTCACAGCTTGGATACAGTGTGAAAATAGAATATACAGAAGCTTAAAGGATGATGAAATATGTTTGATATCATTAATAATGACTGGCAGCCACTGCTAGAGCGTGAACGGAAGAAAGAGTATTTTACTAGATTGGAGGATTTCCTAAAAGAGGAATATAGTCAACATATTGTTTATCCTGCAAAGGAAGATATATTCAATAGTTTAAAATACACTCCTTTTAAAGAAGTGAAGGTAGTCTTCTTAGGGCAGGATCCTTATCATGGTCAAGGGCAGGCCCACGGTTTGAGCTTTTCTGTTAAGCCAGGCGTCAAGCTCCCGCCTTCCTTAAAAAATATTTTTAAAGAACTGAAAGAGGATGTAGGCTGTGCAATTCCCGAGAATGGCTATCTAAAGAACTGGGCAACACAAGGTGTGCTGATGCTGAACACCGTTCTGACGGTCAGAGAAGGTCAGGCTAATTCCCATAAAGGAAAAGGATGGGAATTATTCACTAATGAAGTAATTTTAGAGCTGAACAGAAGGCAGGAACCAGTTATCTTCGTGTTATGGGGTAAACCGGCACAAGAAAAGATAAAGCTCATTGATACGGATAAACACCGGATTATTACTTCAAGTCATCCTAGCCCACTATCAGCATACAGAGGCTTCTTCGGAAGCAAACCTTTTTCCAAAATTAACGCAACGTTAACTGAGTTGGAAACAAATCCAATAAATTGGTGTGCAGATGATTGTTTTGGTAAGGAGTAATATAATAAAATAAGAAGTGGACTACTGCTAGTCCGCTTTTTTGATGAGGAGAAAAAGATGACAGAGCAAAAAAGGATAAATTGTTTTAAGTGTAAACATTTTTATGTTACTTGGGACTCTAGATTTCCAAAGGGGTGCAAAGCTTTTGAATTCAAAGGCAGGGCGCTTCCATCTGTTGAAGTGAAGAGGGCATCTGGACAAGATTGTCTCCGCTTCACTAACAAATAAACGCGGCAGCAAAAGAAGGAAGGATCATAAAATGAACATTTCTGTCCAAAAACTATTGGCAAAGATAGAAGATCAGCTGAAGGAAGCAAAAACAAGTGGCAGCGAAACAACTATTCGAGAACGGGTATATGCCATAAAATCATTATGTGAGCTTGTTTTGGAACAAGAGAGCACTGAGCCATACAGCCAGCCGGTATACCAGCCGGCAGTAACCCAACCTGCACCTGTACCTGTTGTACCGGTTCAGACGCCGCAGCCAATGCAAACACCAAAATTGGATACAGATGAAGGTAATGGTGACTCTTTATTTGATTTCTAAGAAAACGAGGAGGAAAATATGAAAACTTTTATTATTATTGGAGCAATCAGCGCCATGTTATCTGTTGCTATCGGCGCTTTCGGATCACATGGTCTTGAAGGGAAAATTCCAGAGAAATACTTGGAGATTTGGAAAACCGGTGTGCAATATCAAATGTTCCATAGTACAGGTCTGCTTATTATTGGGATTTTAATGAGTAAGTTTCCAGAAAACTCTCTTTTGACTTGGGCCGGTTGGCTAATGGTTGCCGGTATTATCTTATTTGCAGGCAGCCTTTACATACTAGCAATTACTCAAGTAGGAATATTAGGAGCAATTACTCCAATCGGAGGAGTGGCATTTATTACTGCTTGGATTCTCATCGTGATAGCTGCAGTTAAACATCTGTAATTGTCTTTATTAATTCTAAAAGCCGCCCACTGGGCGGCTTTTCGTTTATAGGCTTTATCTTGGAGGATAAGACGTCAAGTTAGGAGCACCTGCAGCATATGGATATTCATACTCGATTTCTTCATCAAATGTAACATAGTCAAGATAAATCATCGGAATTAAATAGCGCTGGCCAGTTTGCGGATCACTCAAGATAAGGTGATCACGTCCGGCTGCCTCAATAAGCCCTTTAAAAATCTTCGCATTCCATTCACGGTTGTTCTCAAAGGTAGTGTAGACAGTGGCAAGCTTCCCTTTGTTTAACCGCAAAATATTCTCTATATAAGAAGCCTCTAGAGGAAGCTGGCCAGGCAGGGAAGGTGCAGTTGGCTGAGTATTGCCTCCTGGCTGTATGTACGGCGCCTGCGTTCCGTAACCAGGTTGTGTTGGTGCCTGCCCAAAAAACTGTCCGGGAGCAGCCCCTTGACTGCCAGGCAAGCCTTGACCTTGACCTTGCTGCCCTGTTCCATAGCCTTGTGGAAAACCAAAACCTTGGTTTCGCGCTTCTTGATAAGGGTAATAATTAGATTGACTCATTTTCATCCCTCCATCTTTTAAACAAAACATTTTATTGCAAACATTTAGATCATCCATTTTGAAAAGCTGGGCTGCTTGCTCACTATTCCATCCTATGAGGGGAAGAAGAAAGTTATTCCTGACAGTGAGATATTTTAGGAGAAAAAAACCCCACTGTCCGTTAGGAAAATGGAGTTCATATGGCTGTTTGTATTAAACTTTCAAAAATGCAGGAATATCAGACAGGATATTGCCGACAAAGAATGAACCAAATTCGCCGTAGCGGGCACTTACTTCATCAAAGCGCATTTCGTATACTAACTTTTTAAATTGAAGGACATCATCTGAGAATAATGTAACTCCCCATTCATAGTCGTCAAAGCCGACAGATCCTGTAATGATTTGTTTCACTTTGCCGGCATATTGACGTCCGATCATTCCGTGGCTTCTCATCAAGCTTTTACGGTCGTCCATCGGCAGCATGTACCAGTTGTCATTGCCTTGTCGGCGCTTGTCCATCGGATAGAAGCAGACATATTTTGATTCAGGAAGAATCGGATAAAGTCTTGCTTTTACATGAGGGTTTTCATATGGATCTTCATCTGAATTAGATGGAAGATAGTTGCTCAATTCTACTACAGAAACATAGGAATGAGCAGGAACCGTAAATTCCGCAAGCTTTGTTTTGTTGAATTCTGTTTCAATTTGCTGTAATTCTTCCATTGTTGGGCGCAAAATCATCATCATGAAATCTGCCTTTTGCCCGACTATATTGTATATAGCATGGCTGCCTTGATTATTTGTTTGAACAACATTCCATTTTTCCAGCAATCCTAGGAATTCGTTAATTGCTGCTTGTCTTTCTTCATTTGGTACCATCTTCCAAGTAGTCCAATCCATTGTGCGGAAATCATGAAGGCAATACCAGCCATCAAGTGTTTTTGCTGCTTCGCTCATTGCTACCACTCCTTGATAATAATTCTCATATAGGTTTACTATACCATAGTTTCTCCATAATAGTCGTGAATAAAACTTGAACAAATGAACCAGCATGAAAAAAGAAAAATCATTTGCATGGTAGGACTTGATTAGGGAAATATATAACGGGTAGTTATGCTATAACAGGATTTAGCTTGTCTAGCGCCGTTTAGAACAGTTTTTGAGTGCTGGGACATGAAATACCGCTGAATTTTAAAATATTGGTATAATTCCTTGAATTTTTAGCAAGGAAGAGTATCCTATAGTATGTATACATAAAGGAGGAATTCGTTAATGAGTGACCTATTTACAGGCCTGAAAGAAAAAGTAAAAGGCCAAAACCTTAAGATTGTTTTTCCAGAAGGACTGGATGAAAGAATTTTAAAAGCTGCCGGCCGTCTGGCAGAAGAAAATATATTAACACCAATCTTAATTGGAGATTTGGAAGAAGTTCAAACAAAAGCTGAGAACTTAGGTGTTTCTTTGCAAAACGCTGAAATCTATGACCCAAAAAGCTATGCACAATTTGATGCCTTAGTAGCCTCTTTTGTTGAAAGACGAAAAGGAAAAGCTACAGAAGAGGATGCTCGCAAAGCACTTCTAGATGAAAACTATTTCGGCACAATGCTTGTTTATGCAAACCAAGCAGATGGTCTAGTAAGCGGTGCTATTCACTCAACTGCTGACACTGTACGCCCTGCATTGCAAATCATTAAAACAAAAGAAGGCGTAAAGAAAACTTCTGGCGTATTCATCATGGTGCGTGAGGATGAAAAATATGTATTTGCAGACTGTGCAATCAATATTAATCCTGATAGCCTAGACCTTGCTGAAATTGCAGTAGAAAGTGCAAAAACAGCGAGAATGTTCGATATTGACCCTCGTGTTGCGATGTTGAGCTTCTCTACTAAAGGATCTGCAAAATCACCAGAAACAGAAAAAGTGGAAGGTGCACTTGCTGAAGCGAAACTAAAAGATCCTCTATTGGTAATCGATGGGGAATTCCAATTCGATGCTGCATTCGTTCCATCTGTTGCGAAGCAAAAAGCTCCCGATTCTCCAATTCAAGGTGACGCAAATGTATTTGTATTCCCAAGTTTGGAAGCTGGAAACATCGGTTATAAAATTGCGCAAAGACTTGGTAATTTTGAGGCAGTAGGTCCGATCCTTCAAGGATTAAACCGCCCTGTAAACGACCTTTCCCGCGGATGTAATGAAGAAGATGTGTACAAGCTTGCTTTAATCACTGCTGCTCAAAGCATCAGCCATTAATCCCCATAAAAACTATTCATCTTTTAGTTAAGTTCTGCTCAAGATGAATAGTTTTTTCTTTTATTTATATGCTATATAATAAAATGGCGCTATTTATTCAGGAAATCCTGTAAGACTAGCATTACTTTTCCTTATGAAGGAGCTTAGCAATAATGGAAAACAACAGTTTATTAAAGCAAAAGAAATGGAGAATCATTGACCAGTCGAGCACCGGTTTACATGTATCTCCATTGCATTCTTTTGGAATGGACGATACGCTGTGCGCTTCTGTCGGCAGCGGTATAGCTCCAGCAACCGCGCGTACGTGGGTGCATGGCAAGTCGGTTATATTAGGAATTCAAGATACGAAGCTGCCCTATTTAAAGGATGCGCTTAAATATTTAGAAAAAGAGGGTTATCAATATATCGTCAGAAATTCAGGAGGACTTGCTGTCGTTCTGGATGAAGGAGTATTAAACATTTCGCTTATCTTGCCTGAGCAGGAAAAAGGGATAGACATCAACAGCGGCTATGACACGATGTGGGAGCTAATTAAATATATGTTCTCTGATTTTCATAAGACCATTGAAGCAAAAGAAATCGTAGGTTCTTATTGCCCTGGAAGCTATGATTTAAGTATAGACGGTAAAAAGTTCGCAGGAATCTCGCAAAGAAGAATGAGAAGCGGAGTTGCTGTTCAGATTTATCTCTGTGTGTCAGGAAGCGGGCAAAAACGGGCAGAAACTATTAGAGAGTTTTATGCTATTGGAAGAAACGGAGAAGAAACGAAGTTTGCCTATCCAGACATAATGCCTGAAGTAATGGCCTCCTTATCCGAATTGCTCGGGATAGAGCTCACAGTTGATCAAGTGCTGACAAAGCTTCTTTATTCGTTGAAGGACCATGCTGAATTTTTGTTTGCTGATCAGCTTCAAGGAGAAGAAATTCCTATGTTTGATTCTTACTTCGAGCGTGTTGTTGAGCGCAATGAAAAGTTCTTAAGTCCGTTCAGATAAAAGAAAAGAGGGTTATAGATGGATAGTAGGCGCGATGTAACAGGCGCTTTTATCGATCTATAATCCTCTTTATGTTTGACGAGAATGGTTGCCAAACCAGCGCTTAGAGCCCTGATAAGCAAAGCAGTAGCGAAAAGACTATTCAGCAAGCTTTTCTAAGTTTCCGTTTCGATCCATCTTAAATTTTGTAGCAGGACGCTCATCTTCTTCTAAAACGACTAGCTTCCTAGCTCTATTCATAATTTTAAGCAATGTTTCATAATCTTCCTGAATAGTTTCTGAATTGCTTTCCAGCTTGTCCAATTTTCCTTCCAATTCTTGATTGCGGCTTTTCAGCATCGCCATTTCTCTTTTTAATCTTTCATTCTCACTTTTTAGCACATCAACTTGAAGCTGAGAATTACGGAAATTTTGCAAGTAGGCAATTACTGTGTCGAAATCCAAAGAATTAGAATTGGCAGCAGGACTCTTATAAATACTTGTTTCCTGTGGCGCAGCAAGCAGCATCGGTTCTGGAACACTTTCCTGAAGTGTTGGAACAGCCTCATCTTCTTCTATATTTTGAATCTCAAATGAAGCAAATTCCATGCTGGTGGATACCGTTAAAGCTTCCAAATCGTCTGCAGTTGGCACTGGCGGAGAATACAATAGCTTCTTCTTACCACCCTGATCTTTGCCGAGAATTCTTTGCCGCTGTTTACGCTGCTTTTTTGCTAATTGTAGTGCTTTTTCATATTGATGGCGAACAACTGCGTTCCAGCGGAAGCCGCATGCTGCTGATGTGCGATTGAGTTTATCCCCAACTTCTTCAAAAGCATTCAATTGTGTGCTTCCTTCCCTGACATGTCGCAAAACTGTTTCTGCCAGCAATAAATCATTTTCTTCTGACCAAGCATCTTGGCGTATTTTCATTTCACTCAACTCCCGATTTGTTTCGATAAATAAGTATTTCTAATTACATCATTGCCACCATGGCGCTTATTTATACAAACGAAATACAAGGATAGTAGATTTTTTTATAGAGCGAAAGAATGCCGTTATCCTGCTGAACTGGCTTTTTCTACTGAACTTTCATTCTGGATAAAAAATGCTGTTGCAAGTGCTGCAATACTTGTAAGGAATCCATACAAGAAAAGATGATGCATGCCTGTCATGAACACTGCTTGACTTGTAAGTAGTGCGCCCATTACTGTAACACCAATTGATGTTCCCATATTTCGGCAGAACATAAAGAAAGAGGTGGAAATACCTTTTTCATGAGGGCCGACTAATGCTTGTGAGCCGATGACTCCAACGGTTGAAAGCAAACCAAACGCTAAGCCTTGTATAAGCATGATAAGGAACGTATACACAAAACCATGGGTCTCATTCAGGAGTACAAGTAAAATACCTGATAAAACAAGGAGTCCATTGCCGATGATTAGTAGAATACGATAGCCGTATTTTAGTATCCATTTACCGGCAGGCACCGATACAAGCATCCAACCAATTGCCACACCTAATAACGCAATTCCGCTCATAAAAGGAGAAAGCCCGGCTATATCCTGAAGGAAAAGCGGGATATAGCTTGACGTGCCGAACAGTGCCAATGTCCCTATAAACCCGTTGATATAAATCCAGAAGATCGTTTTCTTCCTAAAGATAGACAGCGGAACAATTGGCGATGACTGTCTTCTTTCAAACAGATAAAAACAAATCAGTAAAATAATACCGGCTATTCCATAGTAAATTTGGCCACTTTCCACCAATGTGATTAACAGAAGGGAAGTAATCGCTGCACCAAACAAAACGGCACCAATATAGTCGACACTTGCCTTTTTCGGCTGGTAGTCCTCTTTGTAAGGTAACAAAGTCAAGAATGCTACGATGCAAACAGGCAGATTGATAAAAAATATCCATCTCCATGACAAAAACTCTACAAATAATGAACCGAGAAGCGGAGCAAGAATGGCGGATAACCCCCACATTGCAGTGAACAATGCTTGGATTTTTCCTCTCTTTTCAATTGGGAACAAATCACCTGCAATAATCGCAGGAAAAGGCATCATAAAGCCTGCACCCATACCTTGAAGAGCCCTGAAAAGAATAAGCTGTACCATATCATCTGCAATACCGCACAATAAAGAACCAACTAAAAATAACAGTATTCCGAAGCCAAACACCTTTTTTCTACCAAATATATCAGAAAGTCTGCCTGCAATAGGGGATAGAATGGTGCTTGTGATCATATAGGCTGCAAAGGACCATGCATATAAATCAAATCTCCCCAGCTCTTTTGCAATGATAGGCATTGTTGTATTCATTATCGTTGTATCAATAGAAGCAACGAGCATGGCTAGAACAATACTTACCATGACTAATGTTCTGCTTTTTGTCATTTTTATTCCTCCTTAAATTCAGATGAATTATACAATAATTTCCGGTCGAAACATAGGTGTTTGCTTAAATTAAAAAGATAGGGATAAGAAGGCTTTAAAACAGGCTTTTTTTTAATTTTTACCTGCATAAAAAATGACTGATTTCGAGCTGATTTGACAATAGTTTGCATCTTGCATTGATTTGGAAGAAGGGGTAAAATACCATATAGCAATATAACGAACTTATGAATATCTTTACTAGATTCAAGAGATGTTTGAAATAGAAAGGGTTGTCATGATGGCAAACGAATTTAGAGTTTGCGACGATTGTCAGGCAGTAAACTTAAAAACGCTGATACCGCGTCTGAAGCAAATAGATCCTGAGGCAAAGGTAGAGATTGGCTGCCAATCTTATTGCGGGCCAGGCCGTAAGAAAACATTTGCTTTTGTCAATAATCGTCCGCTTGCTGCATTAACAGAAGAGGAACTAATGGAAAAAGTAAATAATAAGCTAAAGAAATAATCTTATATCGGCTTAACTGGAAAGAGGAGTTTCTAAAAAGTGTTAACATCAGCCCGGGGGCAAAGCCTGCTTGCAGATAACCTTTTTAATCAGAAATCCCTCTTTTTATATTCTTCTTGATCGTAAAACAGACAAACAAGGAAAAGAGGGAAGACTAGAAGCATGGCATATTCTACAGAGAAATTAAATGAAGAAAAGGTGTTCAAAGATCCTGTTCATCGTTATATCCATGTCAGAGACCGCGCCATTTGGGATTTAATTGGGACAAAAGAATTCCAGCGCCTGCGAAGAATCAAGCAGCTTGGGACTACTTATTTAACCTTCCATGGTGCGGAGCACAGCAGATTCAATCATTCTCTTGGCGTATATGAGATTGTCAGAAGAATTATTGATGATGTGTTTAAGGATAGGAAGGAATGGAATAACAGCCAGAGGCTTTTGTCTTTATGTGCCGCTCTTCTGCATGATTTAGGGCATGGCCCTTTTTCTCACTCTTTTGAAAAGGTTTTTGATCTTGATCATGAACAATTCACACAGGATATTATTCTAGGGGATACAGAGGTCAATCAGGTGCTGTCAAGAGTAGCTGCTGATTTCCCGAAAAGAGTAGCAGAAGTCATTGGCAAAACATCGAAAGAAAAGCTTGTTGTAAGTCTTATTTCTAGTCAAATTGATGCCGATCGCATGGATTATCTGTTGCGTGATGCATACTTCACAGGTGTAAGCTACGGCAATTTTGATATGGAAAGAATCCTTCGTGTCATGCGCCCTCGGGAAGATCAGGCTGTTATTAAGCAAAGTGGGATGCACGCAGTAGAAGACTATATCATGAGCCGCTATCAGATGTATTGGCAAGTTTATTTTCACCCTGTGTCTAGAAGCGCGGAAGTCATATTGACGAAAATTCTACATAGAGCGAAGCACTTGCATGAGCAGTTTTACTCCTTTATCCATCATCCAACCCATTTTTATTCAATCTTTGAAGATGAGACATCATTAGAAGATTACTTAAAACTGGATGAGTCTATCATTCTTTATTATTTCCAAATGTGGCAAGAAGAAGAGGATGAGATTCTAAGGGATTTATGCAGACGCTTCATGAACAGGAACTTATTTAAATATGCGGAGTTTGATCCAGCGAAAGAATATAAGAAGCTCGCTGAGTTGTCTCAGGCTTTTACAGAGATTGGTTTAGACCCAGAGTATTATCTGGTCGTGGATTCTTCGTCAGACCTTCCTTACGATTTTTATCGTCCAGGTGAAGAAGAAGAACGGCTTCCAATTCATCTTCTGATGAAAAACAATGAAATAAGAGAGCTTTCAAGAGAATCTGAAATTGTAGACAGTATTTCCGGCAAAAGAAGGACAGATCATAAACTTTATTTCCCTAAAGACATCTTGAAGGACGATCGTGAACATAAAGAAACAAAGATGCGAATAAGGCAGTTATTAGATATTAATTAAGGTGTATTTACAGGATTATTCGGAGTAGGAGATGACCAATTTTGTTAAAAGATCATGCGAAAATTATGAACGCGATTGCTGCTTCAGGTGAGATTATCGGAAGAAAAAAATTGCAGAAGATGATTTACATCGCAAAGAAGCTGGATTTCCCTTTCCATGAAAAATATCAATTTCATTTTTTCGGTCCATATTCAGAAGAGCTGACATTGAGGATAGAAGAGCTCTGCAATATGGGTTTTCTCAATGAGATAAAGGAAAAAAAGGGCGGATACTACCAGTATCGATATTCGCTGACTGACAACGGCCAGGAGTTTTTAGAACAAAATGATGTGGAGATGCCTGCATTGCCTGGCTGCCTGGAAGAAATGAATAGGCAAAACTCCCGGTTCCTTGAACTTGTATCTACTGTGCTCTTTTTTGACAGCTTGGAAAAAGAGGAAGTGCTGGAAAAGGTTTTTACATTAAAAAGCAAGCAGAAGTATACTGTTGAAGAAGTGGAAACTGCTTATCAATATATTGATTCTTTAAAAGGTTTGGCAAAGCAATAACAAAAAAGGATGCATTCTCAAAGGCAAAGCCTCAAGAACGCATCCTTTTTTCTATTCGTCGCTTTTGCGCACACCTGCGATACCATAATTGTTTGGGGACATTTCATCAATGAAGATAACAACTTTTTCTTTTGGAGCGCCAGTTGTTTCGACAACTGCTTCCGTCACTTTCTCAACGAGATTCTTCTTTTGCTCTTCCGTTCGTCCTTCAAGCATTTTTACTGTAATATACGGCATTTGTATCCCCCCAGTATCATTTTATAACAGTTTTTCATATTTTCAGAAAAATAGCAACCAGACTAAACAAGGCAGTTGCTGTCTGAAAGATTCCTTTTCTATTTTATATCATGTATAATTTTATCAAGTACGTCTATCTATTTGAGAAAAAAGAAAGAAGATATAGAAAACAATTCGTAATTTGAGGGGAGAATAGCATTTTGTTATTTACACAGTCTTTGGCGGATTTGCCATACATTATCATCTCCATCATTATTGCTTTTACGATCCATGAATTTGCGCATGCATATGTGGCATATAAGTTTGGAGATCCGACAGCACAAAAGCAAGGGAGGCTTACCTTTAATCCGATTGCCCATATTGATCCAATTGGGGCCATCTTTATATTAATTGCAGGTTTTGGTTGGGCGCGGCCAGTGCCGGTCAACCGTCATTATTTTAAGCGGCCAAAACTTGCAGGTGTTTTAGTTTCGTTTGCAGGCCCTTTCAGCAATCTTTTGTTAGCCTTCATCGGTTTTGCTGGAATTTCAATCTTGGATCATTTAGGTGTTCCTAGAGGAACTGCTTTTGATCTATACCCGTTTTTGTTCATGTTTGTCTCAATTAACTTGATGCTTTTTGCTTTTAACCTGTTGCCGCTTCCTCCATTGGACGGTTATCGGATTATCGAGGATTTAGTAACATCCAGAGTGCGGGCTATTATGTCCAAATATGAAGTGTATGGTTCCATTATTTTCATTGTCCTGCTCGTAACAGGATTGTCTAGACAGACTATTTCGCCATGGATAGGTAATATATCCTCATATTTCTATAATCTCTTTTATTCAATATTTTATTAAGGTAAAAAGGAGTGTTTATAAATGGAAGAGAAAAAGAAAAAGCCAGTCGGTTTCAATATTATTAAAAATGATCCGACAGACGGACATAAAGGCTTCGGTATCGGCTCTTTGAGCTTGGAGAATGTCTCTCCCGTGATTATAGATGTAGAAGCTGGTGAGGCGGTTGTTGATGTCGGCGCAATGCATGCCAGAAGTACTGTTGAAAAAGGGATAAAGTTCTTGAAAGAAAAAGAAGAAGTCCCTAATGGGAAGCCATACTGGCTTGTGTGGGTAACAATTGACCGCAAGCTTGAAGGTCCATACTATGCTGGTGTAACAGCTTGTGAAATGACTGTTGACCGTTCAATTCGCAGAGGATATAAATCTCTCCCAGAACATGTGAATAAAATGGATAAATCGATGAAACGCCATATTATGGTCGATCATATGGATGACAAATCCAAAAAAATTCTTGCTGATTTCTTGATTAACCATGATGAGTCACTTTGGAACAATTCAACAGATCAATTGAAGACAGATTTGCTTAACTAAAAGACAGCCTTCCTAATGGAAGGCTGCTTCTTTTTACCATTGAAAAATTCTCTTATACCACGGCGGTTTTTCTTCATGTTCGTTTCCGCTATTGCCATTTCCTTTTTTTTCTGGTGAATCGTGTTTAGGAAGGTCATCGCAATATTGAGTTGGCACCTTCTCTTTTGGGAAGTACATAAGCCTTTTCGTTGCACAGGCGTCTGTCGCCAGCTTTCCGCTTTTTGGGTCTATATAAGCTGCTGCAGTGCCTTTTGTTGGTTTAAATCCGATTATTGGTTCTTCTTGTAAGGCACTTTCCATAAAGTGGGCCCAAACCTGTTTAGCGTACGTTTTATCTGCTGAAAGAGTAATGGACTCTCCTTGGTCATAACCTGTCCAGACAGCAGATACGAGCTGAGGAGTATAGCCAATCATCCAGCTGTCTGATTCAGTCGATCCTGATTTGCCTGCATAAATCCGGGAGATGTCAGCTGAAATTGTACTTCCAGTCACGCTTGCATAACCATTTAGATTTTTGTCAAACATGCCTGTCATCATGGAATTCATGATAAATGCTAAATCAGCATCTAATACTTGTTCATTTTCTTGTTTTTGTTTATATAACAATTGCCCGTCGGCTGTTTCAATTTTTGTGATAAACACGGGAGATACCTTATTCCCGCCATTTGCTAGCATGCTGTATGCGTTAGCCATGTCCAGCACCTTTACATTTGAGGTTCCTAGTGCAAGTGAAGGTACCTTTTGCATAGGTGTTGACAGTCCGAATCTCTTCGCTGTGTCCGCTAAAACGTCCATTCCTAAAAACAGATGAGTCTTTACTGCATAAACATTATCGGATAATGCGAGTGCTTGCGCCATCGTGATATTTCCTTCTGCATACTTATTGTTAAAGTTATGAGGAGTATATGAGTCACGATCATCATCAAATCGGAAAGTAGTTTTTTCACCGCTCATCATCGTCACTGGTGTAAAGCCATGTTCCAATGCAGCATAGTAAAGGAGCGGCTTCATTGTAGATCCGGGCTGTCGGACTGCTTGTGTAACCCTGTTAAATGGGCTTTCGCTGTATTCCCGGCCGCCGACCATTGCTTTAACAAACCCGCTGCTTGGGTCCATTGCGACAAAACCAACTTGAATCTTACTTTTTTCACTTATCTCATTTTTAATAGTATCTTCGGCGATCTTTTGCTGCTTTGTATTTAATGTTGTATATACTCGCAAGCCGCCAAGCTGAATGGTGCGGTCATCCATCTTCAGTTCTGATTTCAAGATGCTTTTAACAGCATCCTGGAAGTAAGGAGCAGTTTCTGCACTGGAAATTGGAAACTCCCCTGTAAATTTAAGATTTTCTTCAAATGCTCGATCTTTTTGCTGCTCATTAATATAGCCGTTTTCCAATAACGAATTCAAGATGATTCCCTGTCTCTTTTTTGCATTCTCAGGTGACACGAGGGGAGAGTAGCTGCTAGGTCCTTTCGGTATGCCTGCAAGCATTGCTGCCTCACCTAACGTCAGGTCTGATGCGGGTTTGCCGAAGTAGTATTGGCTTGCAGCTTCTGCCCCATATGCACCATGGCCATAATAGATTGTGTTAATATAACCCTCAAGAATTTCTTGTTTCGTATAGAACATCTCAAGCCTGATTGTATAGAAAGCTTCTGAAAGCTTTCTTTTCCACGTTTTTTCATGCTCAAGAAACAGATTTCTTGCGTACTGCTGTGTAATTGTACTTGCACCTTGCACCTTAGCCATTGCTTTAATGTCTGCCAGAATTGCAGCACCTATCCGCTTATAATCAAAGCCATGGTGATCATAAAAACCCTTGTCTTCTATAGAAACTGTTGCATTGACCAGGTCTGGACTGATTTCCTCAATAGGAACCCAATATCTCTTTTGGCCGCTGTTGCTTTCGCCAATGATTGTTCCATCATCAGAATAGTAAATGGTCGACTGTGACACAGTTAATGGCGGTGCTCCCAAGGCCTTCGCATATATAAGGACACCTGCAAAAATAATGCTGAAAACAAACCCGGCGAGGATGGCCAGAATGATGAGCAGCCGGATATACTTGGCTGAATTTTTTAGGCGATCCATGGGCGTGAGTTCCATCTACAATGCACCTCCGAGTGGTCCTGTCTTGTTTTTTATTAATGTCATATTGTGAACTCCTATATATCGAGGTATTTTAAGTGTTTTTAAAATCATAGATAGCACTATTATGTGGATAAGAATGGAATTTTAAACCTTTTATAGCTTAGCTAGTAAATTTTTCTTGCATTTTAGCGAATTTACTCTATACTTTTTTTCGTGTTTGTTATTTATTTGTTTGGGAAGTATATAGGAAGGAATAGTGAACTGGCCTTTTTAATATATGCTTTTTAATGTGTCAGCCTATCCCTGTTGATTAGTTTTTAGCCTGTAATTAGAGGCGGAATTTAGCAGCGAAAGCACCTTTTTTAGGAGCCCTTTACATAAGGGCATTAAAGAATGGAGGAAGCAAAGATGGGATTATGGTTTACTGAAAAACAAACAGATAACTTCGGGATTACGATGAAAATAAAGCAAACATTACATACAGAGCAAACAGATTTTCAAAAACTTGATATGGTCGAGACAGAAGAATGGGGCAGGATGCTCTTATTGGATGATATGGTTATGACGTCAGTCAAAGATGAGTTTGTTTATCATGAAATGGTGGCACATGTACCGCTGTTCACACATCCGAATCCGGAAAATGTACTAGTGGTAGGCGGTGGCGACGGTGGCGTAATCAGAGAAGTTCTTAAGCATCCAAGTGTCAAAAAAGCTACGTTAGTAGATATTGACGGGAAGGTTATTGAATATAGTAAAAAGTTTCTACCAGAAATTGCAGGCAAGCTGGATGACCCCAGAGTCGATGTCAAGGTTGGAGATGGATTCATGCATATTGCAGAAAGTGAAAACGAATATGACGTAATTATGGTGGATTCAACAGAACCTGTTGGACCGGCTGTCAATTTATTCACAAAGGGTTTCTATGCAGGCATCTCCAAAGCACTAAAGGAGGATGGCTTGTTTGTAGCTCAATCCGATAATCCGTGGTTCAAGGCTGACCTCATTCGAACTGTACAAAAGGATGTTAAAGAAATATTTCCGATTACGAGACTGTATGTCGCCAATATTCCGACATATCCAAGTGGCATGTGGGCATTCACAATTGGCTCAAAAAAGCATGACCCGCTTGAGGTGAAGGATGACCGTTTTCATGAATTGGAGACAAAATATTATACGAATGAACTGTACAAAGCTGCTTTTGTGCTGCCAAAGTTCGTAAAAGACTTAACAGAATAGACGGCTCTTTTAAAGATTAGAATCTTAGCAGAGCCTGATATAAAAAGAAGCTTAGGGGAAAACCCTAAAAAGGAGTGGACAGGTTTTGCGTTTTGATGAAGCATATGCAGGCAATGTTTTTATAAAAAGTCACCCAAGTTTTGAGGAAAGTAAGGCAGTTCTTTATGGAATGCCAATGGACTGGACAGTATCTTTCCGTCCAGGTTCACGCTTCGGTCCAGCAAGAATACGTGAGATGTCAGTTGGGCTAGAGGAATACAGCCCATACTTGGATCGTGACTTGGTGGATGTTAAATATTTTGATGCTGGAGACATTCCGCTGCCATTCGGCAATCCGCAAAAAAGTTTAGACATGATTGAAGAATTTGTGGAAAAAGTTTTGGCTGAAGACAAGTTTCCACTAGGAATGGGTGGAGAGCATTTAGTATCATGGGGCGTTTTCCAAGCAATGTACAGAAAATATCCTGATTTGGCAATCATTCATATGGATGCACATACAGATCTACGCGATGATTATGAGGGAGAGCCGCTGTCTCACTCTACACCAATTAAAAAGGTTGCAAACCTAATCGGCCCAAAAAATGTTTATTCTTTTGGAATCCGCTCTGGAATGAAAGAAGAATTCGAATGGGCAAAAGAAGTAGGGATGCATATCTCTAAATTTGAAGTGTTAGAGCCTCTTAAAGAAATCCTGCCGTCATTGGCTGGCAGACCTGTATATGTAACAATTGATATTGATGTACTAGACCCTGCGCATGCACCAGGCACAGGAACAGTTGACGCAGGCGGAATCACATCAAAAGAATTACTTGCATCCATACACGAAATCGCGCGTTCTGAGGTAAACGTTGTAGGAGCAGATCTTGTAGAAGTAGCACCAATCTACGACCCATCAGAACAAACAGCAAACACAGCAAGCAAACTAATCAGAGAAATGATCCTTGGCTGGGTGAAATAATAAAGAGTTCGAAATGTTTTTCGTGAAACAAAGGAGATTGATCGGAACGGATAGGTGATGAATCCTATTTAGAGTAGCGAGACAGCCGAATACACTAAAGGAGCAAGCTCTGAAGCTCCCTTGGCGCATGGACCCCTCCAGCGGAAATCAAGCTCCCTTGTTTCCTAGAGAAGATAATCCAAAGAACCAGTAACAACAAACTACCTAATAATAACCTTCAGTTTCAAACCCGTTATTTAAACGGGTTTTTTCTTTTTAACAAAAATGAAAAGCGGATACTTTCATCTATATCCATACATCATCTTGCACTTCCCTTTTAAAAAATTTATACTTATTAAGTTATAGTTTAGAGGAAAAGGAAGTGTTGCCGTTGTCTAAAGAGTTAAGGCAACAAACACCTGTTAAAATACATGTGACCACCAATATTTACAATGGAAACAATAAGGAAAGTATTGAGTGGGTTGGAATTGGACAATACTTAGAAAAAGACGGAAGTAGTTATGTGAAGTATGAAGAAGTGATCGAAGAGGGGACGATTAAGACAATCGTAAAAATAACGGAAAATGAAGGTTTGATACTTCGCAGCGGCGCCGTTAAAATGCGTCTTTCCTTTCTGTTGAACAAGAAGCGAAATGGCAGCTATGAAACCCCTTATGGAACTTTTCTGATGGTGACAGACACGAAGCGACTAAGCTTTGAGAAAGCCGAAGACAGTCCTTCTGGGCTGATTGATATATTGTATGATTTAAATATGAATGGCAATAAAAATGGAACCTATCATATGACCATCCAACTCAAGGAGGAGAAAGTACAAGCATGAATATAGTAGACCAAATAAAAGAAAAATTAAAGGATGAAATTAAAGCAAGTGTTGTGAAGGCAGGTCTTGCTACAGAAGAACAGATTCCAGAAGTAGTTCTTGAATTGCCAAAGGATAAGGCACATGGTGACTATTCTACAAATATGGCAATGCAGCTGGCAAGAGTAGCAAAAAAAGCGCCAAGAGCTATTGCTGAAGCAATTATTGAAAACTTTGACCAATCAAAAGCATCCATTGAAAAAGTGGAAATCGCTGGTCCTGGATTCATTAATTTTTATATGAACAATAGCTATTTGGCAGACTTAATTCCAACAATCCTAGAAGCAGGCGACGCTTACGGAGAAACTAGCTTCGGAAATAAGGAAAAGGTTCAAGTTGAGTTCGTATCAGCAAACCCTACTGGAGATCTTCATTTAGGACATGCCAGAGGTGCGGCTGTTGGTGATTCTTTGTGTAATATCCTTGATAAAGCCGGCTATGATGTTTCAAGAGAATACTATATCAATGATGCAGGAAACCAGATTAACAATTTGGCACTATCTGTTGAAGCTCGTTATTTCCAAGCTCTAGGCTTAGAAAAAGAAATGCCTGCAGACGGCTATCATGGTGAAGATATCATTGAAATCGGGAAGAAGCTTGCAGCTGAGTTCGGCGATAAATATGTGAACGCAGATGAAAAGGAACGTTTTGACTTCTTCCGTACATACGGACTTAAATATGAGATGGGCAAGCTTAAGCAAGATCTTGAAGATTTCCGAGTTCCCTTCGATGTTTGGTATTCTGAAACTTCTCTATATGAAAACGGAAAAATTGATGTAGCATTAAACTCATTGAGAGAAAATGGCTATATTTTTGAGGAAGATGGAGCAACTTGGCTTCGTTCTATGGATTTCGGTGATGATAAAAACCGCGTGCTTATTAAAAATGACGGTTCTTACACATATTTAACTCCGGATATTGCTTATCATAAGGATAAGTTAGAAAGAGGCTTTACGAAGCTTATTAATGTATGGGGTGCTGACCACCACGGCTATATTCCACGTATGAAAGCAGCTATCCAAGCATTAGGCTATGACAAGGACGCTTTGGAAGTGGAAATTATCCAGCTTGTTCATCTTTACAAAGACGGTGAAAAGATGAAAATGAGCAAGCGTACAGGAAAAGCAGTAACAATGAGAGATTTAGTAGAAGAAGTAGGATTAGACGCAACACGCTACTTCTTTGCGATGAGAAGCGCAGATACACATCTTGACTTTGACCTTGATCTAGCAGTATCTCAATCAAACGAAAACCCTGTTTATTATGCTCAATATGCACATGCGCGTATCGCAAGCATCTTAAGACAAGGAAAAGAACAAGGAATTGAGCTCGACGATAACCTTGATGTATCCCATATAGCGGCA
>JAPSHL010000224.1:0-683 GCA_031179905.1 Bacillus sp. (in: firmicutes)
GATTCAACCAGTAGCTTCCTCATCTCATTAGGAATAGGACCAACAGCATCCATTCCTCCTGGTGACAACCCCATATCCCTCTGAGCTGACGGACTTAACTCACGAGTCCAATGACTAACCACCGACCTTAAGCTTACTGATCTACGGTAAAGACTATTAATCTCAGATAATGCCTTTAACAAAGCTTTATGCTGTGGTTCTAACTCCTTGGCCATCGCCTTGGCCTTCTCTTCAATAATGTCTATCTCCTCTAACCACATGCCCATTGATTGTGAGATAAGGTTCTGAATCACTGGATTGTGCTTATCCCCAAGCGCTTTGATCATATCGTTGCGTCTGGTTATACGGCTGTTTACTTCCTTGATACGTTCATTCGTTGAATCAATATCTTGTTCAGTACCGGATAAAATGGCAGCATGATACTCTCGGCTTAATTCGTCCAGGTGCTCCTTGTCTACTTCATTTTGTTCTTTCAATTGGCTTAGTTGCCCAGCTACTCGGTTTCTTTCTGCTTGTACACGTTGATTTAAAGTCATTTACTGTCACTCTCCCATTTGATCCCTTTTAATCGAGGGTCGTTTTTATTTGTGGTACAGAAATTTTATTTTTTATTAACATGTTCAAAAAAAAAAAATTAATTTAGTATTTTTTGTTTATATTAATATTAAAAAAAAATTTAATAA
>JAPSHL010000224.1:693-5859 GCA_031179905.1 Bacillus sp. (in: firmicutes)
GTTTTTATTTGTGGTACAGAATGTTTCTTGATTCTTCCCTTGTTCACATATACAAATTTCTGAGATTATGTTTTCTGAATAGTCATATACTAAAAAATTTGCATTCTCACCACTTTCTGAGGATAGAAACTCCAAATTCTTTTCCCATTTAAAATCTCTGCTCTTTTTATCCGGATGATAAGTAATGCTGCACTGAGTAGTTAAACCGTTTCTAACATTCTCGTAAGATTCAAAGCCTAACTCTGAATTTGGAATTAACTTAAAAAACAAACCACGCTTATTGAGCACTAAAGTTAAGTTAGGATTTATTCGATCCGACCACCAATCCAATCCTGTCCATCCTATTTCTTTGGAATAATCGTGATCCATCGTCATAACAACTAATAGTGGATCAATCATGAAAGAATCTTGTGTTTTTCTAATTACTTTGTATTGGTTGAGGACTTTCTGGTATTCAACAAATGGATATGTGTAGGTTGCTGCCAAACCGTAAATCGCTTTTTCTTTCATTCCCCTAACCTCTCCCCCTTTCCATGTTCAAACCTATTTTTAATATCTTGCTTCACCTCTTCAATGGCCTTGAGGATTTCATTTTTTCTAGAAGAACTTAGGCCGTCCATCCGAATTAAGTTTCCTAGAGTGCTTTCCCGTATTTCCAGTTTCTCTGCTATCACCCACAAGGGGACTCTTCCTCTGGCTTCTCTGATCTCCACATTTTTTGGTGGGAATTGATTTGTCATACTATCCTCCTTCTCTGAATAAGGCGTTAAAATCAACTCCACATTTTACCCTTAGTATCAGGGCAAGCTTTAACATGCTCCGGTCCCTAATTTTCACGTATGTGCCCTCACTGATTGGCGGGTCGAATTTGAAGGTATACATTCCAAGATCAGTGACATAATCACTCTCAAGATTTAAGTAACGTTCCTTCACAAGAAAGGCTTCTTTTTCAGGTAAACGGGAGGTCGCTTCTTCTACAGCTATACAAAAGGCTTCACGTCTTCTAAGCTCGTCTACATTGTAAGCAGCTATGCTCCCAGTCTGATCGCTTGTCTCATTGGTAGGACCATGATATCTAGGCTCTGGACTGGAAGTAACATTAGCTTCACGCCTAACAAAGGCAGTTGTTTTATAGATTCTGTAGCGTTCCAACTCAGCTTCTACAGCTTCTTTTATTAACTTTTTCTCGGCCCTTGATAACTTTTTCAACAAATCCATAAACCCACCACTTTCATTCTCTTATGGATGCTTTTTTTTGCTCCCTTGCTTCTTCAATGGCTTCGCATTTTTCATAAAGTTTTTTGAAATTAGTACGGCAAAACGTTTGATGGATATCCGATTCAAAAACGTTTAAAGTTTGGATATTTGAAAGAAGAGTGAAAGCAATCTCTTCTCTAGAAAGAACCTTATCCGTTAGTAACACATCAGCAAGCTCCAATAAATTTGCTTTTAACTTTGATACTTCTTGTAATGATGAGATTTCCATATCCATTTCCTCTTTTCTATAATTTTTTTGATTAAAACTCATCAGGCTTAAATTTTTCTAAGTACCTTGGAAAAGCATGTACAAATGCTCTGATGTCTCCGTTATTTCCACTAGGTAAATTATCTAAGTGATATTCAACTATCTCTTCAAATTCCCCAAGACTAGATCTATCCTTCAGATACTGGATTTGCTTTACTAAGTCATTAACCTTTTCTTCAGGAATCTGCATATGTTCCTTATTAAACTTTTTAAAGAACTGATCACAATAAATTTTTAAAAAAGAATCGTCTTCAATTGCTAAATTGAAGTATGTTTTTTTCTTTAATACTTTCTTTTTTCTTTCTTTAGTATCATCTTGTAGACCTCCAGAGGTATCACCTTGTAGACTAGGGGTAGTATCATCTTGTAGACTACCTACTGGAAAACAGTTAGCATATTTTTTAACTGTCCACTGATCATAATCTTTGTTAAAAGCAAGAATTTTCGATTTACTCCCGCCGCCTTTTTGAATTTCTAAAATCACCTTGTTATCAACCAATGATTTCAAACTTGAACTAATTCGAGCACGAGTTAAGTTAGTTGCCCTTTCTAAAAAACCTAGTGAAATATCATGCTTTTTTCGGGTATATCCATATGTGTTTCTCCAAACAGCCATAATGATTTTCAATTGGTTTGTAGTGAATGTATACATTTGAATAGCCTCTAAAATTTCATTTGCTACCCTTGTATAACCATTTTCTAACTGTACGTCTGCCATATCACCACCAACTTTTAATCCTCGAAATTCGATTCCCACTTTTCAAGTGTTTTCATTGCTTCATTGTGAGTTATAAGGCGTGATTCCACTGCCTTGAATAATTCTTCGATAGCATATTTTTTCGTATTAGATTTGATGAATTTTGTCGTTATTGGATTAACCACAACCCTTGCCCTTGAACCTTCATAAAACGATTGTCCGAAGTTCCATTTGGTGTGCTTTTTAGAACGCTGGTTTACTGTAGTATTTAAGACATCATTTACAGTGACTTCTTTAAACTCATCATCTTCTTGGACCTTTATGAGATCACCTTCACCCAGACTCATATAAGAATTTCTTCCGTTTACCTCATGAACCAGTTCCACAACATCTATTCCATAATTAACAGTTAGAAAGCCTGTTAAGTAAGTTTCATCCAATTTGTTCACCATCTTCTAAGGCAGCAGCTTCCTGTTGAGCAAGCCACCGATCCACTGAATCGATTTTGAATAAAATCCTACGTCCCAATTTCACACTTGGAATTTTCTTTTCTCTAACCAACGTATAAACCAAGCCTGTAGAAACCCCTAAATAATCAGCAACTTCTTTTGTGGTTAAAGTTGTTCTCTCCATCGTTTCTCCTCCTTTTTATGAGAATCCCTCAAACAACCGGTATTTGGATAACAAAGATTTCATCAAATTCAACTTCCAACGCATCGGTTATTTTCTTTGCAATTCGCGGGCTAGGGTTTCGTCTGCCATTACAAATTTGGACGGCAGTTGCTTGTCCAATCTCAGCAATATTCGCTAACGCTCTTTTTGATAGTCCCTTTCTTATGAGCAATTCATTGATTTGCTCAACTTTCGGTTGAATTTTCATAATAGATGTCACCTCTTTTCATTCGAGTACTTTTGTACTTGATTACTATAGTACTCAATATACCTCTAAAAAATTCATTTGTAAATACTTTTTATTTATATTTGTACTCAAGTTGAATATAATAGTACTCAAGGAGAGTGGTCAGAAGTTGGAAATTAAAGAGTTCGGTAAATATATAAAAAAATTACGCGAGGAAAAATCACTTAGTACACATAAGTTAGCGGAGTTATCTGGAGTATCACAATCATATATTTCACATCTTGAAAGTGGGCGTAAAAAGAATGCTCCTTCTCCTGAGGTTATTAAGAAACTTTCAGAAAATCTTGATCGTTCTTACGTTGAGTTAATGGTGGCTGCAGGATATTACGGAGATGATGAATTATTAGAACCAGTAGAAGAAATAGTACAGGGGCTAATTTCGATGAAACCAGGAGCCGGTAAAACAGGTATGACCATGATTGACTTAGCTGGTATTCTGGAGCAAAAAAATTTAATCTATAAAAATTTAGTGCTTACTCAGAACGATCGTAAGCGAATTTTAGATATGTTGGATATTATGTTTCAACCAAAGGAGGATAAATAGTGGCCGGCAACGGATCGATTAGAGAACGAGGAAAAGGCCGCTGGGAATTGACTGTTTCTCTGGGTAAAGGTGCTGAGGGGAAATATAAGAAAAAGACGCGGAATGTAACTGCAAAAAATAAAACGGAAGCAAAAGAATTGCTCAGGAAATTTGTAAGTGAAATTGAATCTGGACAACTTGTAGATTTAGAAAAGGTCCTTTTTAAAGATCTTGTTGTTGAATGGAGAAAAAAGCATGCTTCTTCTTTAGCAATTCGCACACAACAAGGGTATGAATCAAACCTTAATTTACGGGTACTCCCCTCATTCGGACATTTGAAGGTCTCAAATATAAAGAAAGTCCATATCCAAAACTTCTTTGATGATTTAAAAGAAGACGGTGCGAGGGTAGATGGTAAGGGTTCCAAGCTTTCTAATTCCTCTATAAATAATCATCACACCCTTTTAAGCAGCATCTTTTCCTTTGCGGTGGATAGAGGTTATATAAAGGAAAACCCTATGCGGGGTGTTAAAAAGCTTAAAGTAGAAAATAAAAAGATGAATGTTTATCAAAAATCAGATATTGCCGCATTAATGGAATCCTTAAATACCGCTCCCCTCAATTGGAGAACACTAGTCATTTTAGCAATTGTCTCTGGTGCTCGAGCTGGCGAATTAGTCGGCCTTGAATGGCAACATGTTAATTTTGAAAAAGAAACTATTCTAATTGAACAGTCTTTAACCTTAAAAACAGGTGAAGGTGTAAAGGTTAAATCTACAAAAACAGAGCGTTCCCGGATCGTCAGTATCCCTCCTTTTGTGATTCAGCTTCTAAAGGAATTGAAGCACGAAAAAAACAAAGCGCGATTGCAAGCTGCTGAAATGTGGATAAGGGAATGGGACGGTGTAGAACGTGATTTTGTCTTTACTACTCCTAATGCTTTTGGACGTCCAATCCGACCGGATAGTGTCACTCAATGGTGGGAAAGGTTTTTGAAAAAGAATGATCATTTGAAATTCATTAATTTTCATGGACTCCGACATACATCGGTTTCAATTTTAATTGATGAAAATACACCCATGAAGGCAATTAGTGAGCGGGTAGGACATGCGAAGATAGGAACATCCATGGATATTTACGGACACTTACTGGAAGAAGCTGATAAAAGGGCTGCTGCAAGTATGGACAGGGTATTTGGGGATTTAGGAATTAAGGCAGGTAAATAATTGCGGCGTCTTTTGACAAGGCGCTATTTTTTTTGCCGAAAATGCCGAAAATTTGCCGAAAAACTCGAGATAAACAACCGGTAATTAAAACAACTTAGTAATACCACAAAAAGGTAAATGTTTATGTGTCAGTAGTTTAAGACACTAAAAATGACTATAACAGGCTATATACTTACTTCTCCTAAGCTGTAGGTCGTAGGTTCGATTCCTATCTGGGACGCTAAAGTTTATAAGCCCTGTTATAATGCGGTTTCTCCGTGTTGTAGCAGGGTTTTT
>JAPSHL010000225.1 GCA_031179905.1 Bacillus sp. (in: firmicutes)
GACGATCTTCTCTGCGATTAGCGGAATTTTAATCGACCGGTATTTTTACTATCGAAGAATAAGAAAAGGATGAATTCATAATGGAAATTATTACACTGTTGTCAGTTTGGATGATTCCTTCTTTAATCTGCTTTATCCTTGTTTACGGAACATACAAGCGTGTGCCGACATATGAAAGTTTTGTAGAGGGAGGAAAAGAAGGCATTTCTATGGCTTTTTCCATCATTCCTTTTTTAGTTGGAATGCTTGTGGCAATTTCTATATTTCGAGCATCAGGAGCACTGGAATATTTTATGGGCTTTTTAAAGCCGGCATTAGATTTTTTTGGAGTACCGTCAGAGGTTGCTCCCCTTGCGTTTATCCGCCCTATATCTGGGAATGCAGCCCTTGGTATGACAAGCGACCTGATTGCAACATATGGCCCCGATTCTTATATCGGCAGACTGGCAGCTACCATTCAAGGCAGTACTGATACAACCTTTTATGTGTTAACCGTCTATTTTGGCGCTGTTGGCATTAAAAAAATGGGAGATGCACTAAAAGTTGGGTTACTGGCAGACCTTGTTGGTTTTGTGGCAGCGATAGTGGTGGTGACATTAATGTTTGGTAGATGATCTCCGATTATATCGGAGATTTTTTATTTGCATGAAATATGATAAACTTTACGGATTTTACAGACTTTCCTTTGAAAATGGGCAAACTTATGTCATAATTCAAAAGATGACAAAAAATATGGCTGTTTGAAAAATAAATGCTATGGCTGTTGATGAATTTAATGAGGTGAAACATAAATGGAAAGACTACAAAAGGTAATTGCCCATGCTGGGATTGCATCTAGAAGGAAAGCGGAAGAATTAATTCTAGATGGAAGAGTTACTGTTAACGGTAAAGTCGTAAAAGAATTAGGTGTGAAAGTCGGGTCTTCTGACAAGGTTGAAGTAAACGGGGTTCCGATTGAAAGGGAAGAGCCTGTATACTTCTTATTGTACAAGCCTCGCGGTGTAATTTCGAGTGTACACGATGATAAAGGGAGAAAAGTAGTAACAGATTTCTTTTCTGAAGTAATATCAGCGAGAATTTATCCGATCGGCCGTCTTGATTATGATACATCTGGACTTATATTGCTTACAAATGACGGTGAATTTGCCAACTTGATGATGCATCCTAAAGGGGAAGTAGAAAAGGTTTATGTTGCAAAGATCAAAGGCGTTCCGATGCGGGAAAAACTCAAGCTTTTGGAAAGAGGCGTTATGCTGGAAGACGGTAAGACTGCGCCTGCAAAAGTTAAAGTTCTGTCTTCAGATAAGAAAAAAGGAACTTCCATCGTCGAATTGAAAATTCATGAAGGTAAAAACCGCCAAGTCCGCAGGATGTTTGAAGCAATTGGTACACCTGTATTAAAGCTGAAAAGGGAAAGATACTCTTTCTTGAATTTGAATGGCTTAAGCCCTGGAGATGCGAGGGAATTGACAGCGCATGAAGTGAAACTACTCCGTACGGAAGCAAGTAAGAAGAAATAAGAACGGTTAAAATTCATAAAACGTTCACAGAACAATGTGTGTGATTACAATATCTGCAACATTAAAATGCTATAATGAATTATAAGTTTTTACTCAAATCCCATTGATATTTAACCGTCTATGGGATTTTGTCTTTTATTGCAAAATTATAGATAAAGGAAACATGTTTACAGAGTGACAGCATGCTTTCATAAATAATATAGAAGCGTTGTAAGGAGGATTTCAAATGGAGAAGGAAATAAAAATTCTTGTCGTTGATGATGAGGACCGAATCAGAAGGCTGCTGAAAATGTATTTAGAAAGAGAGGACTTTCTCGTCGACGAAGCATCAGACGGACAAACCGCTTTAAATAGAGCTCTTTCCAGCGATTATGATATTATTTTGCTCGATTTGATGATGCCAGGCAAAGATGGAATGGAAGTCTGTAAAGAGTTGCGGGAGAAAAAAACGACACCAGTAATCATGTTGACGGCTAAAGGAGAAGAAATTAACAGGGTGCAAGGATTCGAAGCAGGTACAGATGACTATATTGTTAAGCCGTTCAGCCCGCGTGAAGTGGTTTTGAGAGTCAAAGCTTTATTAAGAAGGTCTGCTGCAGCAGGTTTTGTTCAAAGTGAAACAAGTGCAAAGGATATGATTGTTTTCCCTTACTTAACAATCGACAACGACGCACACCGTGTCCTAGCCAACGACAGGGAGGTCAGCCTTACACCGAAAGAATATGAATTGCTGTTATTTCTTGCTAAATCTCCGGATAAAGTATTTGACAGAGAGCTGCTGCTAAGAGAAGTGTGGCATTATGACTTTTTTGGTGATTTGCGTACAGTTGACACCCATGTTAAGCGCTTAAGAGAGAAACTGAATAAGGTGTCAGAGGATGCTGCTCGGATGATTGTTACAGTTTGGGGAGTAGGCTATAAGTTTGAGGTCAGCAATGGATGATGTTTTGGAGAAGTGTTGTATTTAAGCTTTGGAGCACCTTTTTACTGCTGATTTCTGTTGTTTTGATTATCCTGACTGTTATGCTGCTTGAGTACTTTGAGCAGTATCATATGGAGTTGTCAAAAAAAGAGCTGACGAGCAATGCTGCCAAGGCGTCAAGTATTCTTGAACAGCATCCGGATATTGGCATGGATATCGTATGGGAGCTAGTCGATGAGTCTGCAGCTGCAGCCATTGAAATAGATGGCAAGACTTCCATTTCGCCGGACAGCGAATTTAGCAGGGAATCAATGGAAACGGCTCTCGCAAGCCAAAAGCTAAAACAAGTATTAGATGGAAAACAGACAATTCGAACGATTAAACTCGCGAACAGCGGGACAAATGAGGATGTTGAAGTAACTGTCAGCGGTGTCCCTATAGTACAGGGAGATACTACAATTGGTGCAGTCTATGTTTTTCAAAATCTGTCTGTTCTTAATGATACTAAAAACTCTACAACTAAGTTTATTGTGTTAGCAGCAGTTGTTGCTATCATTCTGACAACGATTTTTGCTTTCTTTTTGCTGACGAGAATCACAGCCCCTCTCCGAAAGATGAGAGAGGCAGCGATGGAGCTTGCAAGAGGGAATTTCGAAACAACAGTGCCGATATGGTCCCAAGATGAAATTGGTGAACTGTCTATAGCCTTTAACCAAATGGCGAAGCGGCTGAACTTTAACATAAATGCCCTCAGCCAGGAGAAGGAGCAGCTTGGAAATATATTGAGTGGTATGGCAGATGGTGTGCTTACATTTAATAAAAACGGCAGTTTACTCATAACAAACCCTCCGGCTGAAAGATTTCTGCAATATTGGCATTATGAACAAGGCAGCAGTGAACCATTGCAAGATCAAGTGCCAGCAGAAGTGAAAGAATTGTTTCAGCTTGCTATCGGCACGGGTGAAGAGCAAATTGCCGAGATGAAACTTTCACACAGATCATGGGTGATTATTGTAAGTCCCCTTTATAATAGAGAGCAGATTAGAGGGGCTATTGCAGTTATTCGGGATATGACAGAAGAGCGGAAGCTGGACAAGCTCCGCAATGATTTTATCGCAAACGTATCGCACGAATTACGCACACCAATCAGCATGCTTCAAGGGTATAGTGAAGCAATTGTTGACAACATTGCCCAATCAGAGGAAGAAAAGCAGGAAATGGCCAAAATCATTTATGACGAATCCCTTCGCATGGGACGTCTTGTCAATGAACTTCTTGATTTGGCAAGGATGGAAGCAGGTCATCTCGAACTGTTTCTTGATGAAGTTGAAATGACATCCTTCTTCCACCGGGTTGCGCGGAAATTCAATGCAATCGCAAAAGAAAAAAATATTGAAATAACAATGGATATCCAGGAGGATATAAATCCCTTTACGATGGATGTTGACAAGATGGAGCAAGTGGTCACAAATATTATCGATAATTGTATCAGGCATACGAAAGACAACGGTACAGTGAGGATTAATGCAAAGTCAGACAATGTTGGCATTTACTTAGAAATAGAGGACAATGGCGCAGGAATAAAAGAAGAGGATCTGCCATATATTTTCGAGCGCTTTTACAAAGCTGATAAGGCAAGGACTAGAGGCAGCTCCGGCACAGGACTGGGGCTTGCGATTGCTAAGAATATTGTAGAGGCACATAATGGTCATATTTCTGTTACAAGCAAATATGGGCATGGAACGACATTTTTTATCTTTTTGCCCCGAAATGTTGAATAAATTTAGAGATGTTGCCGATTCTTCTTGATTCACAAGAAACAATTTAACATAATAGAACTTAAGGAAGGAATATTCCTTCCTTTTTGTTTTGTTTAAAATTACGATTAATCTTAATAGTTACATAAAAAATTATTGTAGAAGAAAAAATCCGTAACAAATGTGGTAAACAATACGACTAATTTTATAAACGGGGAGGAGAAACTGATGGACTCCGTTTTTGATGAACTATATAAAAAATATCATCATGACGTTTTTCAATTTCTATTTTATATGGTCAGCCATAAAGAGACGGCAGAAGATTTAATGCAGGAAGTATATATTCGCGTATTGAAATCTTATGATCGGTTTGAAGGGAAAAGTGCTGAAAAAACGTGGCTGTTCAGTATAGCGCGGAATGTAGCAATAGATCATTTCCGCAAACATAAAAACTGGAAGGACAGAATCATGGAGAAGTTTGACTGGTCTAAGCAGCAAATTAAGGCCGATGATTCACTGCCGGAGGAGTTGGCAATACTATCTGAAGAAGTGCAATACCTTTATAAAGCGTTAAAAGTATGTACGGTAGACCAGAAAATGGTCATTATTCTTCGCTATATTCAGGAGCGGTCCATTGCAGAAACTGCAGAAACGCTCGGCTGGACAGAGAGCAAGGTGAAGACAACACAGCATCGCGCTTTGAAAGCACTAAAAAAACATATGGAGGAATGGACCAGAGAGGAGGAATATCATGGAAAAAAACAATTGGAGCGATGAGCAATTAAAAGGCCTTCTAAGGCAGTTCCCATCTATTAAAGATGAACGGGACCCTAAGATCATCTATCGAAATATTGCGGCCGGCAAGTCTCAACAACGGATTCGCCGTCCTTGGCTCATGCCAGCCGTCGCTTCTGTGTTTGCTTTAATGCTTCTTATTGTTATAGGAGAAAGCTTCTTTCGGTCAAATAACAGCAATTATAATTTAAGTGATTCATCTTCATCCGAAAACAGCAAATATATAGCAATTAATGAAGACAGAGAAGATACAGGAAATTCATCTCAATTCGAAATGAAAGAGCAAACAGGAGAAATCCAGAACCAACAAAAAGATGTGGAATTAAAAACAGCAGCTGTTTATTCAGAAGATGTGGGGGAAAAAGAGCTGCTGACATACCCAATACCAGATAAGAATATACAGGTAGCGGTACCGGTCAGCATTCTTGTTGATAATCCAGAAAGCTTATCTAAATTTGACCTTTATAAAAAATACATGGCTGCCATTACCGAAACTAGCTGGGGGCTTGATAATTATTATCCATTTGATGGTACAGTCAGTTATGATAGGAACACCAAGACTGTCATAATTGACTTTGCTGATGATGTAACATCCCTTGGCGCAATCGGATCTGATAATTTTTTAAACTCAATCGTTTATCAGCAGCTGGCAAGTGTTGGCGCTGACAAAATGGAATTCAGGAGAAACGGCCAAAAGGGAGTGCTGGTTGGTGACAGAGATTTGACGGAGATGTCTTATCATCCTCTTGAAAATAGAGGATACTACCTCTTATCGAATTCGGTTGAAGATGAGAATGCTTTGTATGTGCCGTGGGAGACTCCTTATTACGATATTGAGACTGCGCTCGCAGATAT
>JAPSHL010000226.1 GCA_031179905.1 Bacillus sp. (in: firmicutes)
TAGGAAAAGTAATAATGCTAAAAAACCCAATTCCCTGGGTAATTGTTCGTTTCCTAAACCAATGAACAGCTCTGAATAGAAATATGATAGAGTGGAAATAGTATAGAAAAAGGAGTGTTAGGAAAAGGAGTGTTAGCTTGTCTGTAGAGGAAGGGAATATGCCACTTTTTATTAAGAGTCAGCTTAAAGCAGATTTGCATTCTCTTTTAGCAAATCTCCACAGCCTGTATGACTCCATTGGTGATAGGGATTGCTGTGTTTTAAATGATTTTGAGAAAATGAACAAGCAGTTTAAAAGCATTCACAGTTTCGCAGCTTCTTTTTATTTGCAATCATATTTGGAGCCGTTTACGGATTATATGGAAATGCTCACGGCTTCTGCCCAACAATTTTCGGAGAAACGGCATGGTGCGCTGATTGCTATTAAAAGAATAGATGATTTGGAAAATTTCGTGCAATCAGGAGTTACCTTAAATGCACAATTGTCCTCCAACCTGCTTGAAGCTATTTTTTATCCAGGGAACCCGCTCCACGATGGCGGTGTTTTGATTGATAAAGATATGATTGTATCTGCCGCCAATATTTTCCCTACCTCCCAGTTTTATAATGGGAAGGATAAACTTGGCACAAGACACAGAGCGGCAATCGGTATAACAGAGCGGACAGATGCCTTGGCAATCGTAGTCTCAGAAGAAACAGGAAGAATCTCCTTTTCTATTGATGGCCAGCTTTTTCCTGTCCAAGCCAGTGCCTTTATGTAGTAGTGCTATTTTCATATGCAAAAAGCTTGAAGTATTGATTCAAGCTTTTTTTTGCGCTTTTTCTCCTAAATGTTAGCAAGCAAATCTGAGCAATAAAAACAGTACAATAAAAAAAAGGATGATTGTTATGAAAAACAGGACGCGAAAACCTAGTTTGGAAATGTCGGCAGGTGTTCTGCCTTCACTCGGAACGAGTCTTTTCCCAATGTGACTAAATATTCTTGCATAAATCCAATAAAGACTGTATGAATCCCAGTAATCCCAGCTTTTTCTAAATCGAATGAAGCCGAGATATTCGAGAAGAATTTCCAGACTGAAGGTCCATGTTACAAAAACAAAGTAGAAGGGGAATGTGACTTCCTTTGGTTCAAAACGAATTAGAAAGACAATAAAAAGACCGAAATTTATCACAACAGCAGGTAAGATGTATCCGACTGGGAGTGCATAACGATAAAAGCCATTAGAATAAAAGAATAAACAGAGCAGGACGGAAAGTGCTACATGTACGAGAAGGGTTGTCTTATAGTAGCGAAACTTTTTCCGAAGCACGAGTGTACATCCTGCTGCCCCTAACAGAATTGCTGCAAACAGTATATACCAGTTAATGTCCACATTCTTCTCTCCTTCAAACAGATGAGGATACTTTTAGAATTTGCAAAACCATATGTTTTAATGTATTTTCTTTAAAGTTAGAAATCCGAGAGCGGATGAATTCCCAAAAAGGAAAAAAACGGCTATAATTCTTTTGTATGAAAGCGTTTAAATAAAACGAGGGGTGATAGGCACATGGCATTGATTAAATGTGATTTTTTCTCTGAAAGCTTGCAATTGAGCACTTCGATGACGGTAATTCTGCCGCAGCAGACAAACTCGCAAATCGGAATGAAGAATAATGTGAGCGGCGAAAAGCACCAAACGCTTTATTTACTTCATGGTCTGAGTGATGATCATACGATTTGGACAAGAAGGACGTCTATTGAGAGATATGCAGCTCCACTTGGATTAGCTATTGTTATGCCGCAGGTTGACAGAAGTTTTTATACGAATATGGTATATGGAAACAAGTATTGGACTTTTTTAACTGAGGAGCTGCCGGTGGTAGCAAGATCTTTTTTTCCGTTATCGGAAGCAAGGGAAGACAACTTTGTGGCAGGCCTGTCTATGGGCGGTTATGGAGCTTTCAAATGGGCCCTAAATAAGCCGGATAATTTTATAGCAGCTGCCAGCCTTTCTGGTGCGATGGACGTTGAAACACTTCGAGAAAGATCAGAAGGAGAGCTTTATCGGCTTATTTTTGGAGAAGAAAGCATTTTAGGGACAGAGCATGACCTATTTTCTCTTGTGGAGAAGTTGAAGGAGCGCACTGTGAAGCCGTCCCTTTACCAATGCTGCGGAACAGAGGACTTTCTGTTTGAAGATAATAAACGGTTTAAACAAGCTTGTGAACAAACCTCATTTGACTATTCATATGAATTCAGTCCAGGAACCCATGAATGGGGATATTGGGACAAGAAAATTCAGGATGTACTTGAGTGGCTGCCTTTAAAGAAGAAGTAGCAATACAGCTGAAGGATTATCCTCCAGCTGTATCCATCATAATTCTTTTACAAGCAAATTGACGAGATCACTGTAACTGACAGACATATTCTGTTTAAATCGTTCTGAGAAAGCAGCTGTTGTCGAAAGGACATTAATGCTTTCAAGTGGATGCTTTCCGACGGCACTTTCAGCTGAAAGCATGACTCCATTTGTGCCGTCTTGAACTGCTTGAAATACATCTGTCACTTCTGCTCTTGTTGGCACTGCATTTTCTGTCATAGACTGCAGCATTTGTGTTGCAGTCACCACAAATTTTCCCCTTTTGTTACATTCAGACAGGATTGCCTTTTGCAAGAGCGGTATCCAATAATAGGGAAGCTCTACACCTAAGTCACCCCTTGCCAGCATAATTGCATCTGCTTCTTCACAAATATCAATAAAGCCTGATGCTGCTTCTAATGTCTCAATTTTCGCCATCAGCTTTGGAGGAGTACTGGTGAATGCTTTTATATATTTTTTTATTTCTTGTAAATGGGCTGCCTTTCGAATAAAGGAGCACGCAATGATATCTATATCATGCTTCACCAGAAACTCGATATCTCGTTTATCCTTTTCTGTTATAGCAGGTAAAGACAGGGAAGTTCCTGGAACGTTTACTCCTTTTCGCGATGCAATTGTTCCCCCTGCTTTAACAATTGTTTTTGCGGTATTTCCCCCTGCTTCCACTACATGAAGCTCTACCTCGCCATCATTAATAAGCACCCTGCTTCCAACCTTTATATCTTCAATAAACCCTTTATAATCAACACTAGCCTGTGTTGCATCACCATCTATTTCCTCAACAGTCAGCAGAAAGCTGTCCCCATCTTTCAGCAGTGCTTTGTCTCCCTTTATTTTCCCTAAGCGGATTTTTGGTCCTTGCAAATCTCCTAAAATCTTGACAGTAATTCCAGTCGTCATACTTATTTTCCGAATTGTTTCAATAACAGCGAGATGGTCTGCTTGGCTGCCATGAGACATGTTTAACCTGACGATAGTCATTCCCTTCTCCACAAGCCCTTGGAGGATTTCCCCTTTGTTGCTTGCTGGTCCGATTGTGCAGATTTTATCAATCATATGTGATACCTCCTTAAAAAAATTTTACAAATAGTATAACCTGTTAAGAATTTATAAGTCTCCGTGTCAAAAATGAGGAAAATACCCTTTAAAGCGGTAGTAAGATATTCGCTAATAGGAAAAGTTCTAATCCGAGTTTATTTAGTCAATTGGGTATTCTATGTATTAAAATACCGAGAATGGTGGGAAGCAACATGACTTCGTTCAAAAGGTTATTTGATTGGGAGACCACTTAAATCAACAGAATTAGGGGAGCAGAAAATTAATAAAACAAAAGCACTGGCTATCCTTTCTTCTGATGCTCTTTCATCTGTCGCTTATGGACCAGAGCAAATATTGCTGGTGCTCATCACAATTGGAACAGCTGCCTATTGGTATTCACTTCCAATTGCACTTGGCGTACTCATTCTTTTGGCGGCGTTAATTTTGTCATACCGCCAGATTATTTTCGCATATCCCCACGGGGGAGGGGCATATGTCGTATCCAAAAACAATCTTGGAATAAACTATGGTTTAGTTGCAGGCGGCTCGCTGTTGGTTGACTATATTTTAACTGTTGCAGTAAGTGTATCTGCTGGCACTGACGCAATTACCTCTGCTTTTCCTGTGTTGCATTCATATACTATTCCTATATCCATCCTGTTTGTTGTGTTAATTACCATTTTAAATTTACGTGGAGTAACAGAGTCAGCTTCTATATTGGCATACCCGGTTTATTTATTTGTTTTTGCGGTATTTATCATGATAGGGACAGGATTGTTTCGTGTTGCTTCAGGAGATGTTCCGGCAGAACTGAATACTGCTGTCGGTACACCAGTCGCCGGGATATCTTTATTTCTGCTGTTGAGGGCATTTGCTTCAGGGAGCTCTGCTTTGACTGGAGTTGAAGCCATTTCTAATGCTATACCGAACTTCAAGGATCCTGCACCGAATAATGCGGCAAAGACTTTGATTGCAATGGGAATTCTGCTTGCTGTCCTTTTTGCTGGAATCGTTTCTTTAGCCTACTTTTACGGAGTTTCACCAAGAAATGAATCAACGGTTGTATCACAAATTGCAGAAAATACTTTTGGCAGGAACTTTATGTATTATTTTATTCAAGGCACTACTGCATTGATCCTTATTTTAGCTGCTAATACAGGATATACAGCATTTCCTTTGCTGGCAGTTAATTTAGCAAAAGATAAATTCATCCCAAGAATATTCACGATTAGAGGCGACAGGCTTGGATATTCAAACGGAATTCAAATATTAGGTCTCTTGTCCATCATTCTAATAATTGCTTTTAAAGGTAAGACTGAACAACTTATTCCTCTTTATGCAGTCGGAGTTTTCATTCCATTTACACTTTCGCAGACAGGAATGATAGTAGATGGCTACGGGAAAAGCCTGTCGGCTGGAAATGGAAGCTGACAATAAATACGATTGGTGCCATCATTAGCTTTGTTGTTACTCTAATGTTTTTTCTTACAAAATTTACTCAAGTTTGGCCGGTGTTGATTTTCATCCCAGCGATTGTGTATATATTCTATAAAATAAAGGAGCCTTATGATTCTGTCGGAGAGCAGCTCCGCATACAGTCTCTGGAGGACAAAGAGATGATTTCAGGAAATGTCATAATGGTGCCGGTTGCGGGAATCACTCAAGTTGTCAGTAATTCATTAGCATATGCTAAATCGCTTAAACCAGATAGACTCATTGCTGTTTATGTTGCATTTAGCAGAGAGGATGAAAAGCACCTTGAAGAAAAGTGGAATAAATGGCAGCCTGATGTGAGGCTGGTGACATTACATTCCCAATATCGCAGCATCATTCAGCCACTGACCAAATTTATTGATACAGTTGAACATAAAGCAGAAGAAGCAAACTATCAAGTCACTGTCATTATTCCGCAATTTATATTGAGGAAAGGCTGGCATAACATTCTCCACAACCAATCCAGCCTTCTTATTCACGCCTATCTTCTCTATAGGAGAAATGTTGTGGTGGCGACGGTTCCTTACCATTGAAAGGAGTGAGAGATTTCAGTACAATCAAGCGAAGAAGGCTAGCTTTCTCCTATGAATTTGAGGATTAGCATATATTTGTAAAGGTTATTCCTCAAATTTATTTACATATTTAGCAGGACTCTCAAAATTCTATCTGAATAAAATCCACAGAGTTTACGTTTTCCAATGATTTTATACCCAAGCTTATTCCTATTTGATTGGCGTAAGAATCAATTAATTTAGCATTATCTAACACATTTTTATAAAAACTGAAATTGGGTTATAAACCTCTTATATATTTATCCCTGCAGTAAAATTATATTTATCCCTGCAGTAAAATCTTAATTTTGAAATGATCCATCCCATGCAGATGGTAGGAAAAATAGGGAATTCGGTAGCTTTCCAGTTATAAAAATAACAAAATCCCTACATGTTGA
>JAPSHL010000227.1 GCA_031179905.1 Bacillus sp. (in: firmicutes)
CTAGTAAGATGGCATTTGTATCATCACTTAGTTTCGAAAACTGATATGGATAAAATTCAATCAACGGTTCGACCGCTACATAAACTTCTCCATTGTCATCCTTTATCGGATGAAATTGCAAATCCATCGTTTCATCATTTACAAAATATGAAACAGATTCAGTTGGAAACTGAATGACTTTATCTTTTGTTGTTGCTATAACCGAATTGCTTTCAGAATCATATGTGATGCTATCATCAATATTTTCCTGCCAGAAACTTAAAGGCAGGTAAACAGTGCCATTGTCAATTAATGCGTTTCCTGCCTGTTTGCCGTCTAAAATAATTGGGTTTTCTCCATTAAAGTATTCGGCTTTTTTGGTGCTTGCAAATGGATAGAATATAAAGAAGATGCTTGAAACTACCAATAGAACTGCGAAAGCTAGTCCCAGCATGACTTTATATTTGTTTGGCTTTTTTGAAGCTTGAAAAGTTATTTCTGCCATTATCTTCCTCCCGTGTTGCATGTCAAATGATGCTATTTTTTCCTATTTTAATAGAAAGATATCTTTATTCTAACATGAATAAAGAGCAGACAAAAGAAAGAGCAATTTCAAGTGTATTGTAAGCTAATTATAATAAAAAATTATTCCGGCAAACAGCTAGTCGCGGTCTGCATTATAGATAAGTAATTTTTATAAAATAAGCATTTAGTTTATAAATAACCACTTTGTTCATCAATGCTGTTATGTCGAAGGTTAAAATTACAGCAAATAAAAAAGAGCCCTAATCTGGACTCCTCTTCAACACTATTTAGCTTCTGTATTTCCGGAATAATATCCACCAGTCCGTCCAGCAGGACGATTGAGCACCAAACGCGGTGCTGTGCCGAGCAGAATAACAACGGCAATCGAACAGAGTATAGATGCTCCGACAAATGGAATACCATTATAAAAGAGTGAGTACGCTAAGGCAGACTGACCTTCTGGTGCGTATTGTGCCCAAATTGTCACACCTGCTAGGAAATGCCAGAAATAGCGCACAAAGCTTCCGATAAGTATACCGGCAACCATCAATAAATAAGCTGTTCCTTTTTCACCGTTTTTCAAATTGTTTTGAATCGCCGGCATGAAAAGTCCAGAAAGCCCGATGCAAGCAAATGCAAGGAAATATTCAAGGATAACTTGCCAGAATGCCAGTGCTTGTAAATCTCCTGTTACGATTTGCAAAAGTCCCCATAAAAAGCCTGCAGCAACACTTGCTTTAAAACCCCAGCGAAAAGCTATTATAAAAATCGGCACCATTGCAATGGAGATTGAACCGCTGCCGCCAAGATGGATCGATGGCAACAAATCCAGTACTAACGCAAATGCCGCAAAGATGGCTATTTCAATTAAAACAACTAATCTCATTTTTTTCATTAAAAATCCCCCTTGTTATGTATGCATACCAAAGGGGAGATAAGGTGAGATTAATGTGCTATTTATGCATGAAAAAAAACTAACATGCATAAATGCTTAAGTATAAACTTAAAACATTAGCAAATTGTCTTCAGCCACGATTCCTACGCTAGAATTAACTAACAGGTTCAAAGGGTCTGATCATTTAAGATCACTCTCAGCATACATGCTCCCCCTGTGGTTTGCGTTTTTTATTAGATTGTTTACATTATAGCATATTCTCCTTAGTCTGAGAGCAGTTTATTGCGTTACTTTAATGGCGTATTAAAAATCTCGCTATGATCTTCCTTTTTTCTCAACGCACAAACATATTCATTGCTTCTTGGCATATAGCAATAATCCTTCTGCCATTCCTCTTTAAACATCATTATTTTTTTGAAGGCATGGATAATAGAATAAACTTCCTGGTTGGTCATTGTCGGGTGAAGCGAGATTCTTATCCACCCTGGTTTATTGGTAAATATCCCTTTTTTAATTTCTGTACTTATTTGCTTAGATTGTGCTTCGCTGACACCAAGGAGATAGTGACCATATGGTCCGGCACATGAGCACCCGCCTCTTACTTGAATACCAAACCGGTCATTGAGAAGTTTTGCTCCGAGATCAAAGTGGAGTCCTTCACAAATTACGGAAATGATGCCATGACGGTTTTTATTTTCGCCTTCCAGTATGGTTATGCTCGGGATTTTTTTCAGCTCTGTCATTGCCAAATCGATGAGCTCTTGTTCGCGCTGCTGCATTTTCTGCACATTCATTTCTTCTTTTAGCTGGATAGCTAGGGCAGTTTTTATCGCTTGAAGAAAACCGGGTGTGCCGCCGTCCTCCCGTTCCTCTATATCTTTTTTATATAGGATGTCTCCCCACGCGTTTGTAAAATCAACTGTTCCTCCACCCGGATGATCAGGAATTTTTCCAGTTACGAGTTGTCTACTCATAATTAGAACCCCGCTTGTTCCTGGGCCGCCTAGGAACTTATGAGGTGAAAAGCAAATGACATCTAGGTATGCTTCTTTATCCTCTGGGTGCATATTAATATTTTCATATGGAGCAGATGCAGAAAAATCAACCAGACAAATGCCCCCATATTGATGCATTAATTTTGCAAGCAGATGGTAATCGGTTTTTCTACCAGTTACATTTGAACATGCAGTAAACGCTCCAATTTTGATATGTCTTTGTTTATGCAGTTTAAGCATTTCCTCTAAATGGCTATAATCTACAGCGCCATTTGCATCAGGGCGGATTGTCACTACTTCTGCAGCTGTTTCAAGCCAAGATAGATAATTGGAATGATGCTCCATATGTGTCACAAAGACAATTGGTCTCTCCTTAATAGTCAGTATTTTTTTGTCCATATGTTTTATGCCTATCAGCCGTTGAAATTTATTAATAACTCCAGTCATGCCAAAACCATCAAAGATGATAATGTCATCCTCATTGGCATGTACATGCTTTTTTATAATGCTTTTTGCCTCATGGTACGCATTTGTAATATAGGTGCCTGTTATATTTGACTCTGTATGTGTATTTGCAACATAAGGACCAATTATGTTAACAAGGTTATCCTCGATCTTCCGATATAACCTTCCGCTTGCTGTCCAATCTGCATATAACAATTTCTGTGTACCATAAACAGTAGGGTAGGCAAAATCATCTCCGATAATATGTTTCTTGAATGAGCTAAAGTGTGATTCTAACTCATTTCCGATAACATATGTCGATTCTCCAATTGTAGCTCTTATCAACCTAAATCCTCCCTCTCTCTCATTAACTAACCTATGTTAAAATAAAGAAAGAAGTTAATCTAAATGAAGAAAAAATTTTAAAAAAGAAGGGGGCTGAAAGCTTATGGCTATACTACCCGATTTAGCACATTCTTTTCTAGAGGATTTGCACGAAGCCGGACGCTCTAAATTGACGCTTAAACAGTACGAATCAGACTTGAAGAAGTTTTTTTTATGGCTTGAGGCGCAGCAGAAAAAAACCGATATGGACACATTAAAGGCATTAAGGAAAGACGACATACAACAATATTTTGTCTATTTGCATAATAAAAAATTATCACATGCGACAATTCGCCGATTAGCGACTGTACTGAGCCGTTTTTTAAAATATCATCAATGTGTGGCAGCACATGATATTCATAAATTATCACATACAGCACCGCTCCGTTCATTAACAAACAATGATTTTATAGAGAATAATGAATTCAATAAACTCATTCATACTATTAAACTCCGATACTCGGAAGCAACAGGAAAAAAAGCAGCACGGAATTTTCTTGTGGAGCGCAACGCCGCAATTGCATCACTAATTAGAGCATTCGGTTTAACTCCCACAGAAGTGTATGCAATCAATATGAATCATATCAATCTTTCACAAGGAGAGCTTTCCATACCATTTGGGACAACCATGAAAAAATTCGCTGTTGAAAGTAAGATTATGGATGATATCAGGAAGTATTTTTATGCTATTCCGCAGTTGTTCCGCCCGAGATATCATTCCCAAGATCCGCTGTTTGTCGCTTTTAATAATATATCTTTGTCTTTTCAATATGATTATGACAGACAAAAGCCAAAAGCATTGTCCGTTCGTGCCATCCAGGAGATGATAAAAGATGAAGTCAAGCGGGCGGGCTTGCGCAAAATATCAGCAGTCACGTTACGTAATACGGCAATTTTGGAAGAAATACAACTTGGCAAAACGGATGAATATATTATGGAACGGTTTTCCCTTACAAGTGAAGCTGCATTAAGAAGATATAAACAATATCTGCTCTCATTAGATCAAGAAACCCCATCAACACAAACAAAAAAAGCAGAGGGATGATTTCCGTCTGCTTTTTTTAGTCTGGTAAGGTTTTGAGTTCTTCCTTCCTTTATCAAAAATATCTTTAGTAAAAAATGTCTAACCCTCGGAAATTTATCTTTTTTCTCCCATTTACCTATCATTGTTAATACACTTGTCTTCGTAGAGGCATATGATCCAATAGCTGAATAACCATAAAACCACCCCATAAACAAGCCTGTGGTTAAACTATGTCTATGACTAAAAAAGACAGAAATAATAAGACCCAACAGTAAGGCTATTGTAGGTCTAAACTTTTTCGGAATATGGAAGACCCACTTTATAAGCTGTGTCAATATCATTACTATTGGAACTGCAGCGACTGCATCCCAGAAATTTGTCTGGATTATCGGAAAATCCATTATCTTCCCTCTTTTTATTGTCAAATTATTCAAATGGAAACACAAATGACTTTACATACTAAGAAAGCATTAAATGTAATCATAAGAAATGCTATAGGTCTTACATATAAAGGAATACTCCATTTCAGCTTAGCTATTCAACAGCAAGTAAGCAGTCAAAAATATCATATAATAGCCTTCATATATAAGACTGCCTAAACTACATAACAGCTGGGGAATTATAAATAAGCTGTCGAGTATTTCTTACCTGTACTTTTCGTCTTCAAACGAAAAAACCTGCCAGCCCCTTTTATAAGTAACTAGTCCAACATTGATCGTTTGCAGCTATAATACGGAAATATACATAATTGGAGCCTTTTTCCATATGAACAAATCCAATGAGAAAACGTCTTTTTTCATACGTATTCCTTATCTATAAGATAATTATAATACCAATAGCCAATTCATTATCTAAACAAAATATAAGCTCTTGGTTCAATGCAACTTGCGTAAACTGTTTTGCTGCCACTTAGTGAAGATATAATAAGAAATTACCTTTAATCTCAATCAGCACGACATTCAATACGATTTTATTTTTCCGTTGCAGCCAATAGGACCTGACTGCAAACAGTTTGTTTACTTTATTGCCGAGAAGCTCTCTGACAGCTTATTTTGCTCTCGCTTTATTATCTAGAAGCACCTGTCCAGTACAAGTTTTTATATGTATATTTAAGCAGCTCCTCATCCAAAAATGCCTGATCTAAAATAATACAGCCATCCATTACCTTTTCAAGTAAAAGCCGGTATTTTTGAACATCAGAGCACTAATTTTGAATTAAAATTGTTTTCATTATTAAGATGGATGGACTTTTTAAAATTTTTACAAAATCCCTTCTGAATCAACTATTATTCTTTTTAAGTTTTGCAAGCTTATTTCGACACATTCTAATGGCGGTTTTGTAAATGCTTCCTGTTCAACAATCAGCCACTCTATTCCATTCTCATAAGCTTTTTTTACTATTGCCTTTATATCTATACTGCCATTACCTATTTCTGTACTTTTCCGTTTATTTAAGTCCATATCTTTTACATGGATATGTGGAGTCCTTCCCTTCCATTTGTCCAAATAGTCAACAGAATTTACTCCCGCGTATTCAAGCCAATACGTGTCAAGCTCAGCATTTAAACAGCTTGCTGGAACTGCTTCGAA
>JAPSHL010000228.1 GCA_031179905.1 Bacillus sp. (in: firmicutes)
CGAAAACAGCGCTGAAACGGATGAAAGAACAAGCATTTATTTAAGCTTATTATTAGCAAACCCAATGGAAATAACATTCCATTGGGTTTTTTGTTTAAGGATATCTGTTAATAACCTAACACCTTCATTTTACCTATTGCCATAAATTCTCGTAAAGTAAGCGGGATAACGACAGAAGCAGGTGTTTTTGCTGCAAGAGGATAGGCCTGCATGCCTTTTTTTTCAGCAATTGTGACAGCTCGGTAAAGGTGAAAATCACTGCTGGTGATAACGGCTTTTTTTATATTATACAAATCGATGCTGTTTTGCAGGTTTTCATAGGTGGAAGTGGACTTATCTTCCATTAGTATTCTATCTTCTATTACATGCTTTTCGAGCAGATAGTTTTTGAGAGCAGCGGCCTCTGTTATATTTTCACCTTCACCTTTGCCGCCTGTGACCACAATTTTTGCTTGTTTATTATTGTTCCAGTAGAGAATAGCAGCATCAGCGCGGTTTTTTAACACTTTCGATAACTTGTCACCATTCACCTTTGCGCCGAGGATAATGATATACGGAATTCCTTCAGGAGGACTGATAGAAGCCGTTCTTTTCATCTTCACATAATAAAAGGATGTAGAAGCGAGCAGCAGAACAGCACAAAAGATAATAGCGATTTTTAATTTTTTCAAAAAATATCACTCCAATCAATCATAGATGATAGAGGCTGCTAATAGAATATAGAATACTAGATTATAACGGAAAATTTAAATAAGGAGCCATGTTGTGATGAATATAGAAAAGTACTACAGACAATCAGCCACTGCCTTCTTAAACGCGAGCCTAATTAGCTGCATCCCAGTAATCTTATTTATGGCATTATTCATTAGCATAAAGCTGAATCGTCTATTTCTTCTCCTTATCATACCATTTTGCTTATACAGCATTATAGCTTTTGCCTCTTACTTAATTCAAAGACGTCGCTGTGAGAGCCTAACTAATACATTGGAGGAGGCAAAAGGCAATTCTATTCTCCAATCGCGGACGGTTCTATTATCCTTTTTGCCCGCGCCGTCTTTAAGGATGCTGATATTTGACAGTGACGGTACTGTTCTCGGCGAAATAAGGGATGATAAATTTACGTTATTCAGCTGGTATTTGCCGCCGTTTTTGGATATGCTCACACCAAAAACATATGGATTTTATAACGGGGAAAACATGCTTCAATATCAATTTACGATGAGAAAACAATCAGTCGAAATTAGAAACCGAAAAAAACAGCTTATCAGCAAAATGGAAGAAAGGAAAGCTGACAAATCAACAAAAACCTTTTATATGTATGGCAAAAAAGAGCTAGCTTTAAAAAGGTCTCTTGCTTTCACTGATTATAGCTTAGAAGATGAACGAGGTATGGTTCTTGTTAATGTTAAAAAGGGCTGGATGCCAAAGGATTGGCAGAAGCGGTTTTTAGACCCGAACCATCCGGTTGTTTCCATCCATCATTCTGCTTCAAATAAGGATATTATTCATATTTATGCAATATTAGCGAAAATATTTGCCTATAAAGACCATTAAAAAATTTTAAACATATTCTAAGGTTTTATAAATCGAGCAATACTTTGCATTTAACATTTTCGTGGGGCCCAGCCTTAATAAGTTTAAGGCTGGCAAAAATATTGCCAGCCTTAGCGCTGTTATTCAAATCTTTTTAGTACAATAGCCGAGTTATGACCGCCGAACCCAAAGGAATTAGATAAACCAATCGATAGCGCTGCTTTTCTAGCCTGATTTGGCACATAGTCTAAATCACAGTCAGTATCATTTGTTCTCAAGTTGATTGTTGGCGGAATGAGTTGATGCTGAAAACTCTTAATAAGGGCAACGGCTTCTGCGCCGCCTGCCGCTCCTAACATATGGCCGAGCATGGATTTATTTGCTGTTACGGGAATTCGATAGGCATCCTCGCCAAACAGTCTTTTTATCGCTAACGTTTCTGACAAATCTCCAACCTTAGTGCTCGTTGCATGGGCACTTATTACATCTACTTCTGAGGTCGATATATTGGCCTTCCGCAACGCATTTTTCATTGCTGTATATGCACCTATTCCTTCAGGATGAGATGCAACCATATGATAGGCATCAGAGCTTGCTCCGTAACCAATTACTTCACAAAAAATAGGTGCATTGCGTTTAAGTGCATGTTCCAATGATTCGAGCACTAAAATGCCTGATCCTTCACTCATGACGAATCCATCTCTTCCCTCATCAAAAGGACGGCTAGCAAGCTCTGGTTCCTCGTTGCGTGTCGACAAAGCTCTTGCATTTCCAAAGCTTGCTAGTGATAATGGGGAGATTGCAGCTTCTGCACCACCAGCAAACATAATATCTGCATCATCATTCCGTATAGCGTTAAAAGCTTCCCCAATTGACGTATTACCGATGGAGCATGCAGTGACAGGGGAGAGAGAAGGGCCTAATGCCCCTAAACGGATGCTAATTTGTGCCGCAGCTGCATTGGAGATCATCATCGGCACTAGATTAGGACTGACCCTGTTGGGACCTCTGTCATTTAAGATATTCACATTATCAATCAGCGTATTTAAGCCGCCGATACCTGAACCGACATAAACTCCGAGCCTTTCTTTATCCACACTCTCCAAATCAAGTTCTGAGCTGTTTAAAGCTTCTTCTGCTGCAGCTAATGCAAATTGGGCAAAACGGTCCAGTTTCTTCGCTTCTTTTGCTCCCCATCTGCCTTCTGCATCGAAATCAGTAATCATCCCCGCTATTTTTGTTTTGGAATTAGATACATCAAACTGTTCAATTCTACGGATACCAGATTTTCCGCTAGAGAGATTCTCCCAAAACTGGCTAACATTATTACCGATTGGTGAAATGACACCCATACCTGTCACAACGACTCTTTTCATTTTTACATTCCTCCAAAAGCTTGTTTTTTTCTTTATTTTATCGTTAACTTATCCTATTACAAGTTGTAGTTTATCCTAGTATAAATACTACTATATTAAAACAGGGAGTGAAAAGGATGAACGATGAAATTAGATTACGTGCCCTTTCCGAATTCTTAAAGACGAAGCGGGGGAAGCTTCAGCCGGGCGTAGTTGGATTGCCCTCTGGCGGCAGGAGGAGAACAACCGGGCTGCGCAGGGAAGAAGTAGCACAGCTTGCGGGGGTGAGCACCACTTGGTATACATGGCTTGAGCAAGGCAGGGATATCAAAGTATCGATTTCTGTATTGGAAGCAGTGTCAGATGCATTGAGATTGAATAAGGATGAAAAGAGGTATTTGTTTGGACTGGCCATGGAGGAGAAAACGAATGCTGACATTTCAGTAGAGGAAGGGGAATTAATTACTCCTTCTTTAAGGAGAATTTTAAAAGAGCTCCATTACTGCCCGACAATCATTACAGACAGAAGAAGTTATATTGTAGGCTGGAACGAAGCTGCAGCACAAGTTTTTTTGGATTTTAACATGCTTGCTTTGGAGAACCGGAACTTAATTGAACTGTTGTTTGCGAGAAAGGAGCTGAAAGCCCTAGCTGTAAATTGGGTTCACTTTGCCAAAGGTTATCTCTCTATCTTTCGTACCTACTTAGGGCAATATATGGCAGATGACTGGTACACAGAATTTATCAGCCATATGATTGAAAAATATCCTGATTTTGAAGTGCTGTGGAATGAAAGTGAAGTGAGTTCAGCTCCTGAGGTGATGATAGAATTCCGCCATTCCAAGGCTGGAAAAATGCTGTACAATCTGACTTCATTACAGGTCCAGGGTATGTATGATTTAAGATGCAGCATTTATACACCTGTCGATGGAACAGGAACAGAGGAAAAGCTGAAGCAGCTGCTGAAAAGAGAGAGCAAATATTCATTGTGAAACAATATCCCTTCATATAAAATGAAAGAAAAGGATGGACAAAGGTGAGTGCAACATGATTGACGACTTTCTAGTAAACGGTTTCTTTCTTTTTTTGTTTTGCTGCTTTATCCCGCTGTTATTTGTAATCCAGTATGGCAAAATCGAGAAGAAGAAATGGCTCCTCATCTTATCTTCTTCTGGTGCAATTATAGCCTGCATCTGTTTCCCAATAAAAGTTGGCAATGGTTTTCTTTTTGATTTGCGCCTAGTTGCTCAAATTTTCGGTTCATTGTATGGTGGTCCGCTTGCGGCTGTTATTTTGGCTCTAGTTAATATCTTATTTAGAAGCTTTTTTGAGGGGATGGGGGTCATAACAACATTGTTAATAGCTCCTCTTCATTTAATCGTCTTGATAGTTTTGCGGAAATGGTTTATGCAGCTAGGCACCCGGCGAAGAATTGTATACAGCTTTATTGCCGGTTTAGTTTCTTCATTTCTTACTATTTCGGTGATTTCGGTAGTAGCAGATATAAACATACCAGGAAAACTTGTCTTGCTTTATGCCCTGCTTCAATCGTCTGTACTAGCATTGATTATTTATACAGTAGAGGTTATCCAGAAACTCTGGACTGTGCAAAATAAAATATTTCAAGCTCAAAAGATGGAAACAGTCAGTCAGCTCGCAGCTTCCATTTCCCATGAAGTTCGCAACCCGCTGACATCTGTAAAGGGGTTTATGCAGCTGCTGCAGGAAACAGCTTTAAATGAAAAACAAAAAAATTATTTAGATATATCATTAAGTGAGCTTAATCGGGCTGTTAAGGTGATTGAGGATTATTTGGATTTCGCTAATCCAAATCCAAGTGGCGATATAGAAGCTTTAAACGTTGAAGAGGAAGTACAGAGAATTGTAAAGGTTTTGCATCCCCTTGCTAATAAGAGCTCCGTATATATTGAAATGGAGACAAGCACTTTACATATTAAGGGCAATCAGCAATATTTCAGCCAATGTCTTGTGAACATTTGTAAGAATGCGATAGAGGCAATGGAGGAACAATCCAACGGTAAACTGACGTTAAAGACTAAAAAAGAAAAAGATGAGGCAGTAATCTCGATAATTGATACAGGTATCGGCATGAGCAAAGAGGAAGTGTCCAGAATAGGAGAACCTTATTATACCACAAAAGGAAAGAATGGCACTGGCCTTGGCATGATGTTTGTATACAACTGTATAAAAGAAATGGGCGGAAGCATTCAGGTTAAAAGTGAAAAAGGAATCGGCACTCGATTTGATATACGGCTACCCTTATTATATCCTGGTAAATTAGAAAAAACGGATCATGCTTCATGATCCGTTTTTTGGGGCTGTACTGAAAAGAATGCTTATTTATTCTCCTGCTGCTTATATTTTTGATTGGTTGCTTAGCCTTTCGATAACTTTTCGCTTTCTGTAGAACATCTCTCCAGTTTCAGCTATGTCGTGAATCATAGAGCGGTTGGAAAAGGCGCCGAACACTATTCCGAAAACTGGCACCATTTGAAAAAGTTTTTTCCAGCCGAAGGCATCCCGATATGCAAAGACAACCTCTTTCCAGCCTTGCATTTCAAGGAGAACTTCCCTTTGGACTTTATCGGAGTTATCGTCGAAATGAGATAGCTGTTCCAGAATGGTGTTCTTACCCATAACATCTGCAGAAACATATTGTAAGCATTTGATAATAAAGATTCGCTCTTTTTTCTCATTTGGGTTATAGCCATAACAAATTGCCATATCTTGAAGAATCTTAATTTGCATCGACAGCAGAAGCGGGATATCAATCCCTAAAGTGAAAAATCCTCCGATACCGGTGCTTGCACCTTGTATGGTCGCAATGTTTTTCCGGCTTTTTATAAGCTTCTCCACAGCCGCTTTCATCTCAGTCAGCGGCA
>JAPSHL010000229.1 GCA_031179905.1 Bacillus sp. (in: firmicutes)
TGGCTTTGTTACGAATAAAGTTCAAGATCCTGTTCTTGCTGGATTTCTGATTGGGAAGCTTAGCTTCGCTAGAGAGTCAGGAGTTTCCCTCTCATTTGATTGTGCAAATAAGCTTCCTAAACCTGCCGACCCTGAAATTACACATGAGCTTATAACAATCATTGGAAATCTATTAGATAATGCGATAGAGGCAATTGCGAACAGTATAAACAAAAGGGTCCATCTTAAACTTGATTATGCAGAGGATATTTTAACAATTGAGGTTAAAGACACAGGGATGGGAATGACCAATTCACTCCAAAACAAAATATTGGATAAAGGCTTCTCAACTAAAGGAAATAACCGTGGGTTCGGATTATATCTTTTGGAGCAGGCAATTGAAAGACTGGAAGGAGAACTGATTATTTTGTCCAAGCCTGGAAAGGGATCGAGTTTTGCTGTGTATATATCTTATAAAGCAGAGGATGAATAGAAATGATTAATGTAATGATTGTAGAAGATGACCCGATGGTAGCGCAAATCAATAAACGTTATCTTTCCAAAATCGACGGGTTCCGTTTAGCTGCGACAGCCACTTCAGTTGATGAAGCTATCGGTTTACTGAATGAGGAAGAAATACAGCTTATCCTTTTGGATATTTTTATGCCTGGCAAGCTTGGTCTTGAACTGTTAGCATATCTTCGAAAAAATGACCTTGAAACGGATGTTATTATCATTTCTGCTGCATCAGATCTTGAACGAATTAAGAGAGCATTAAGGTATGGTATTATCGATTATTTAATTAAGCCATTTGAATTTGAAAGGTTTAACACGGCTCTTACTAACTATCTCGAACAGACACGGTTCATTGATAAACAGGATTCGGTTAGTCAGCAAGAGCTAGATACCTTACTTTTGCACAGAGATGAACCTGTCATAGCAGAGGATCTGCCAAAGGGGTTAGCAAAGGATACATTAAAGCAAGTTTGGGATGCGATACAGAAATTGAAGAAGGTCCCTTTTTCGACTGATGATATTGTTAATGTTGTAGGCATCTCGAGAGTTTCAGCCAGAAAGTATCTTAATTTTCTTAAGGATATAGGTATTCTTGAAGTGAAGGTAATCTACGGAGCAGTCGGAAGGCCTGTTTATCAACATGAATATAATCAATTTAAAGAACATTTAATAAAAAACTTTTTGTAAGCAGTTATGGATACTGCTTACTTTTTTTATTTACAAAAAGAATTAATAAACTTTATAAAACTTTGAAAACGGTTTAATTGGGAATATGATGGACACGTAACAAAGGGGAGCAAGACATGGTGTATCAGGCGCTAAATTTGCAATTGCTTTCCGCTATTGCAAAAGGGAATTTGGATTTTTAGCATGAAGATAAAAAACAAGGGGGAATAAATATGCAAATTCCAATTAAGAAAACACTCGATAAAATTCCAGGCGGAATGATGGTAGTTCCATTATTTTTAGGGGTATTAACAAACACATTTTTTCCGCAATTTTTAGAAATAGGACATTTTACAACGGCATTATTCAGTAAAGAGGCATCATCAACTATTTTAGCTTGTTTTATGTTTTTAATTGGCTCACAAATTAACTTCAAACTGGCACCAAAGGCAATAAAAAAGGGTGCGATATTATTATCAGGAAAATTTATAGTAGGTGCGGGGTTAGGTATCCTTATAGCGATGGTTTTTGGTCCTGCTGGAATACTAGGTCTATCACCACTAGCAATTCTTGCGGCATTATTGAATGCTAATGGCGGATTATATGCATCACTTGCCTCATCTTATGGTGATGAAACAGATGTAGGAGCATACGCATTATTTTCATTAAAAGATGGTCCGTTTTTCACGTTAGTAGCATTAGGTGCATCCGGCCTTGCTTCTATTCCTTTTGAAGCCCTTGTTGGGGTATTAATTCCAATACTAATTGGAATGATTTTAGGGAATATTGATCCTGATATGAGAAAGTTCCTTGGAAGCAGTAAATTATTATTAATCCCATTTTTCTCTTTCCCATTAGGTGCGGGTATGAATCTGAAAACAATCGTAGAAGCGGGAGGGCCTGGCTTACTATTAGGATTAATAGCTTCATTTACAGGAATTGGAGCTTTCTTGCTTTTGAAATTATTCAAAGAAAATCCTATCGTGGGTTTAGCAACTGGGTCAACTGCAGGTAATGCTGTAGCGACACCAGCTGTTGTTGCAGCAGCAGATCCAACTCTTTCTGCAATAGCACCAGCTGCTACTGCGCAAGTTGCCGCAGCATGTGTAGTTTCAGCAATAGTCTGTCCGATTATTGTCAGTTATGTATATAAAAGGTCTGAAAAGAAAAAGGCTAAAAAACATATTCAAGTGCAGCATGATGAAAAAATATTAATTTAATATAGAAAGAAGGATTAAAAATGAGCGTGCCTGATAATGTAATTATTACAACATTAAAAGGAAAAGAGGTTCTCTCTAATCCTTTTATAAATAAAGGAACAGCCTTCACAAAAGAGGAAAGGGAAGAACTTGGACTTGACGGTCTGTTGCCGCCCCAAGTGCTTACCCTTGATGAACAGGCTAACAGGACCTACGAACAATATTCAATGCGGACTACAGACCTTTTCAAAAACGGTTTGCTTTATGATTTATATAACCGTAATGTTGTCTTGTTCTACCGACTTTTAAAAGAACATCTAGCAGAAATGCTCCCAATTATTTATACACCTACTGTTGGTGAAGCTATTCAGACATACTCTCACAGCTATCACCGTCCGGGTGGATTGTATCTATCCATTGATCATCCTGAGGGTGTTGAAAAGGGATTTGCTAATCTTGGACTATCTAGAAATGACATAGACTTAATCGTTGTCACCGACTCTGAAAGTATTCTTGGTATTGGGGATCAAGGGGTAGGCGGTATAAACATTGCGATAGGTAAGCTGGCTGTTTATACAGCAGCAGCTGGGATTGATCCAAGCCGTGTCTTGCCAGTTGTGCTGGATGTTGGCACGAACAATCAGTCTTTAATTGAAGACCCTATTTATATCGGTAACAAATTTGCCCGTGTCCGTGGTGAGCGTTATGACGATTTCATAGATTTATTCGTACACACTGCAAGGAAGTTTTTCCCAGAAGTACTGCTTCACTGGGAGGACCTTGGCAATGTGAATGCCCGAAATATCTTAGATAAATATGGCGATAAAATTCTTACCTTTAATGATGACATTCAGGGTACAGGTGCTGTCACACTTGCTGCCATTATGTCTGCATTAAAAACAACAGAAACATCCTTGAAGGATCAGCGCATAATTGTCTTTGGACCAGGTGCTGCAGGCATTGGCAACGCAGATCAAATGGCAGATGCCATGGTTCTGGAAGGACTAACGAGAGAAGAAGCATATGACCGTTTCTGGGCTATTGACTATCGAGGGTTGCTGACAGATGAAACACCAGATGTTCTGAAATTTCAAAAGCCTTATGTAAGAAAGGCAGAGGAAGTCAAGAACTGGGAAAGCAATGAGGACGGAATCATTACATTATTGGAAGTAGTGAAGAAAGTAAAGCCCACCATCCTTATCGGTACTTCCGGACAAGCTGGTGCCTTTACTGAGGAAATTGTCAAAGAAATGGCTAAGTACGTTGAACGTCCCATCATCATGCCGATGTCCAACCCGACTCATCTAGCTGAAGCAGTACCGGAGAATTTAATAAAATGGACGGACGGCAAAGCATTAATTGCAACAGGAAGTCCTTTTGCTGATGTAGAATATAACGGAGTTTCCTATGAAATTGGACAGTCAAACAACGCATTTGTATTCCCAGGTTTAGGCCTTGGAGCGATCGTTGCAAAAGCTCAAGTTATCTCAAAAGGAATGTTTACAGCAGCTGCAAATGCTGTGGCAGAGATGTGCAACAACTCCCAGCCAGGAGCATCATTGTTGCCTTCTATTGAGAAGTTACATGATGTATCTATTTATGTTGCCGTTGAAGTAGCAAAGGCTGCGATAGAGGAAGGAATCGCTAGAGCAGATATTTCGGATGTACCAAAAGCAGTAGTAGATGCAGTTTGGCAGCCTGAGTATAAAAAAGTTAAGAGTGTTGGTATTTGGGCGAGGGTTTAATGATTCGTATGGTGAACTAGTAAAAATGGATAGTCGAAATTACGATGATTGAGTAGTGAAAAACATCTATTACTTTTTATTTAGCATAAGAAAACTTCTCATAAGATTTTTAATCTTGTGGGAAGTTTTTTTGTTTGTAATTGACTAGTAACTGCCCTTTTGAGTTGGATTGCTTGTACCCCTTCAACGGGATTTTTCAACATAACCATTCTTCCACCCCCATCAATAAGGTATAATAATGGCATAAATAAAAACGGGAATTCCATGATTCAAAAAGGAGGGGTGTTCTTGCAAAGTAAAAATAAAACAGTTGTAAAGTCGATGGATATTCTAAATTTATTTCTTCACCATTCGAAGCTGAGCTTTAATGAGATTGTCCAGTTTTCGGGGATACCAAAAACATCTGTGTACAGGATGGTAATGTCACTGGAGGAAATGGGTTTGCTTGATAAGGATGTGGATGGCAAGTATTCGCTTGGGCTTTTGTTTCTTCAGTTCGGCCATTTAGTTTCGGAGCGGCTTGATATTAGGCAGGTGGCTTTGCCTGTGATGCATCGGCTTCATCATGAGGTTGGCGAAGCGGTCAATTTAATCGTCCGCGATGGAAATGAGGCTATTTATATTGAAAAGCTGGATACGAAACAGCCTGTAAGGCTTTATACGGCAATTGGGAGAAGAACGCCTCTTTATGCTGGTGCGTGCTCTCGTGTTATTCTGGCTTTTCTGCCTTATATGGAGCGGGAGAGGTATATAGATGAAACCGATTTGCAGCCGATTGCGTCAGGTACGATTACAGATAGAGAAAAGCTGCGTCAGTTAATTTCGGAATCAAGGGAAAATGGTTTCTCTGTCAGCTATTCGGAGCTGGAGGATTATTCCGCTGCTCTTGCTGCACCAGTTTTTAACTTTAAAGGGGAAATCGTAGCTGGCATCAGCATCGCGGGGCTTGATGTCAATTATCAGCAGGAAAAGCTAGGACCGCTGGCTGTGAAAGTGAAGGCAGCAGCCTTGGAAATATCTCGTGAATTGGGATATATAGAATAGGATTTAAGGACATGGATGTAAAATCCCATGTCCTTTTTTGTATGTCTTTAAGAGTGGAATGCGGTAATCTCAATCCCTGATGCTTCAAGGGTTTCCTTGATTTGCCGGGCGAATATGAGGGCTTCAGACCCGTCGCCGTGAATGCAGATAGTATCGGCTTTGACAGGTGCATCTGCACCTTGTCTGGTAGTAACCTTTCCTTTTTTGATCATACGGACTACTTGACTGACGGCTTGGTCCTTGTCATGAATAAGGGCGTCAGGCTCTGTTCGCGGCGTCAGTGTGCCGTCAATATCGTATGTGCGATCGGCAAATACTTCATTTGCTGTTTGCAGACCAATTCTCTCACCGGCACGGATTAGTTCACTGCCGGCTAAACCAAACAAAATTAGTTCAGAGTCGACTTTATAGACTGCCTCTGCAATTGCATTTGCAAGATTGCTGTTCTTGGCAGCCATATTGTATAGGGCTCCATGTGGTTTAACATGCTGCATCTTTGCTCCTTCTGCTTTTACAAAGCCTGACAGTGCGCCAATCTGATATATGACAATATCATGGGCTTCTTGGGGGGAGATATTCATGTTTCTTCGCCCGAACCCAGCTAAATCGGGAAGACCTGGATGTGCT
>JAPSHL010000230.1 GCA_031179905.1 Bacillus sp. (in: firmicutes)
AAATAGGGTTATAGAAGGTTAATCTAATTAATTTAAGTTTTTAGAAAATTAAATTAATAAATAATATTGACAGAATTTTTTATATCGTTAAAATAAGGTTTATCAAGTGTTAGATTATATGACACTTCATGTAAACAAAAATACAAAAGGGGGAAATGACTTAATGGATAATTTAGAATTTTTGATGAACAGCTTATGGACAATGGTTAGTGCAATTTTAGTTATTTTTATGATTGGCGGATTTATTTTATTGGAAGCAGGTTCCACAAGAATGAAAAATGCTGGTCATATTGCTGGCAAAACAATTTTCACATTCGGAATTTCTTCATTAGTTTTCTGGGCTGTCGGTTATGGATTTATTTTTGGAGGAGATGCGAACTTCTTTGTTGGCATGTCAGATTTCTTCTACTCTGGTGAACAAATTCCAGATGCAGCGCTGCAGACATCAGTATTCTTCGTATTCCAGCTTGCATTCGCAGGAATCTCTTTAACAATCGCACTTGGCGGTTTTGCAGAACGTGCTAAATTATCAGTTTACTTGATTTTCTCCATTCTATTCTCTGCCATTGTATATCCTGTTATTGCACACTGGATTTGGGGCGGCGGCTGGCTTGCTGAACATGGAAAGCAGGATTTTGCTGGATCAACAGTTGTGCATTTAACAGGTGCGATGGCCGCGTTTGCTGCTACTATTCTATTAAAGCCTCGTATCGGTAAATATAATGCTGATGGTTCTGCTAATCCGATTTTCGGTCATAACCAAGTCTATACTGCATTAAGTGTACTTATTCTCTGGGTCGGGTGGTTCGGCTTTAACGCAGGAAGCACAGTTTCTGTAGCAGACGGATTCTTCGGGTTTGTTGCTTTGAACACTAACTTAGCTGCAGCTGCAGGAGCTGTTTCTGCATTGTTAATCTCTTGGATTGTCCTAGGAAAATCAGATATTACAACAACACTTAATGGAGCATTAGCTGGACTTGTTGCAATCACTGCATCTTGTGCGTTCGTTGATACTTGGGGCGCGGTTGTAATTGGTTTGATTGCAGGAATCCTTGTTTTCTACAGTGTACGCTTCTTTGAAAACAGAAGAATTGATGATCCGATTTTCGCACTATCTGTTCATGGTACAGCAGGGGTTTGGGGAACATTGTCTACTGGTTTGTTCGCAACGAAAGAATTGGCTACTGTTGGTTCTCCTGGTTTATTCTACGGCGGAGGCTTTCACCAGTTGGGAGTTCAGGCGTTAGGTGTTGTAACTTGTGCACTGTTCGCATTCGTTGTCAGTTTCGTAATCTTGTTTGTTATTAAAAAGGTCAGCGGCCTTCGCGTAACAGAAGAAGAGGAAATTATGGGTCTGGATATCAGCGAGCATGGAACATACGGCTATCCAGAAGTATTCTTGCCAAAGGATGAGTCGAAAAGCGTATGAAACACTAAATCAACAGAAGCCTCACTTTTAAAAGTGAGGCTTCTCCTTTCTTATAGGAAAAAAAGGTAAAAAAATATGATAAAATACTATTAATTATATATGTGCAAGGAAGTGCGTGGATGTGCTCATATAATGGAAGATTATTAGAATTAAAGAAGGAGAAGGAATTTTTTAGCCAATCAAATGAGTTAACTAATGAAATGCTAAATGACAGACATGATTTAACCTTAAAGGAAGCGTTTGCCGTTGCATACGAGGAGTTCACAAAAGAACATGGAAAAGCACCATGTGATTTTGTCTGGTTTGTAACAGGAAGTGCGGGCAGAAAGGAGCAGGGAATCATAAGTGATCAAGATCATGGCATGATTTTCCAAGAGGATGAACCAGCAGTTCAAGCATACTTTTCAGCGCTCGGTAAGTTGGTAAGTGATGCACTAAATACAATTGGCTATCCGTATTGTGAGGGTAATGTTATGAGCAGTAATCATATATGGTGTAAGTCTTTTGCAGGCTGGAAGAAACAATTACGCAAATGGATGGAGTTGGAAAATTGGGAATCGATCCGCTATTTGCAGATTTTTTATGACAGCAGAGGACTAATCGGGAATGGAGAACTTGTACAAGGCCTAAAGGGTGTTATTCATGATTACAGACAGGAGCATCCGGCATTGCTGCTTAGATTTTTAAATAATGTGATGCGAATTAAAAAAGGAGTCGGTATTTTTGGCCAGTTTTTTGTGGAGCGGTCAGGAGCCCATCGAGGCTCACTTCATATGAAGAATACATTGTATTTGCCATATGTTAATTCAATTAGACTACTCGCTATAAAAGAGGGCATTATTGCTACTTCGACATTAGAAAGAATCGCTGAATTAAAGAATAGAAGCAGTTATGAATCATTAATGAAGGAATACGAAACGTATTTTCGACGAATCCTCCTGTTGCGTATTGTTTCATTTCAGGATGCGACAGATTACAGCGATGTTCATTTCTTGAATATTAACAAAATGACTAAGGAAGAAAGAGCGGATGTAAAGCATTTGCTGAGAAAAGGAATCAAGCTTTATCAGCAAGTGAAAAGGCTAATTGAAAAAGGGTGTTAATGTGGGTGTGGAATCTTTTTTTCAATATATGAGAGACTTATATGGCAAGAGGAATTCGAATGTCAATAATCAAGGTTCAGGTGCTTTGAACTCTCAGCAATATGCATTTATGAGACAGCTTCAAAAGGATTTGAAAATCGAAATTGCTTCACAGCTTGTATTAAAAGATATCGAGACCGTTGTATTTGATATTGAAACAACTGGTTTTTTTCCGGATAAGGGTGATCAGATAATCTCGATAGGTGCTGTTAAAGTAAAGGGCTGCACTGTTACAACAGAAGAATTTTACACATTGGTAAATACTAATGGCCCTATACCTGAAGAAATATCCTTATTAACTGGAATACGCAGTGAAGATATAAAAAGCGCACCATTATTATCAGAGGCACTCGTAAAGTTTTTCGAGTTTGCTAAAAATGACACGCTTGTAGCTCATCATTCTTCCCATGAAAAGAACTTTATGCAAACTGCATGCTGGAAGCAATTCAAGACACCTTTTAAGCACCGGATTGTCGATACTTCCTTTTTATTCAAAATTGTCGAACCTAACACAACAATTTTCAGCCTGGAAGATTGGTGTTCCATAAATGATATTCCGATCACCAATCGCCATCATGCCCTTGGTGACGCGAGACTGACTGCTTTACTTTGGACGCGCTATTTGGAAAAAGCCCAAGACTTAGGTTGTGTTACTTTGCAGGATATTTATGAACGGCTTGCTAGGAGATAAATATACAAACAACAAAAAAAGAAAAGAGTGGGAACAGATGCTAAAAAACAGCAGGCTTCTATTAAGAAGCTGGAGTGCGGAGGATGCAAGCGATCTTTTTGAGTACGCAAAAAGGGAAGAAGTTGGTCCGAACGCTGGCTGGATGCCCCACAAAACGAAATTCGAGAGCGAGCAGATTATTCGCATGTTTTTAATGAAAGCAGAAGTCTATGCTATTTTATTGCTGGAAGTGAACAAAGTAATCGGCAGTATTGGTTTGCATAACTACAAGGGTGAAAACAGCAGCGGTTTAAAGGAAATGGAAATTGGGTTTGCTTTGCACCCTGATTATTGGGGGATGGGGATCATGCCTGAGGCGGTTCAATTAATACTTGAGCATGCCTTTATGGATCTGGCTGCAGATGTGGTTTGGTGTGGCCGATTTGATTTCAATGACAGATCAAAAAGGGTTCAAGAGAAATGTGGTTTTACTTACAGACTGAAAAAAACGGAACAGCTAAAGGTTTTTGAAGGAATGACAGTTACGAGTCTTTATTACTCTATAACGAAAGCGGAATATAAGGAAAGAAAAAGGACAGAATCTTTGTAAATAAAGATTCTGTCCTTTTGTAAACAGGCGTTAAAAAAATCCGCTTCTAATGAAGCGGAAAAGTTGGATAATTAAGAAGGATATCACTGTATATAGATAATTGTTTAATATAACCATCTATATATTGATTTGATAGTATCATAATTTGCATTGTAGCGCAAATATTATTGGTAGATTTCTTCTTAATGGAACAGAAGCACGATATAAAAAGCTAAAATCAATACGAGTGCTATAACAATCAGTTTTTGAACCCATTTTTTCGGGAATTTTTTTTGATTCTTCTTTTGGACAAACCCAACAGAAGAAATGATGTTCACGTACAGGACGACTGTAATAATCGCAAATCCGATAAATTGCGCAATGAAAAGCAGAAGCAAATAGCTTTTTCCTTGGAACATTGATGTGTCAGGAAAGGACGTTCCGCTAATCAGCTGAATGATTACATCATTAACCGTTCCAAATAAAGCAAAAAGGATGACGACTGTTGCCAGAATTTTTATGAATTCCAGGTAATAATAAGAAAGTTTTTTCATATAGTTTTCCTCTTTAAGAAATTTGTTGAATCTTGTTATTAATTATAGGAGAAACTGTAGGATGTTGCAATTAGGATTGCACGCTTCGACATACTTCGAGTTAATAGTCGGAAATCTGCGAAAATTAATAAAATAAATAAAACGTTCAAAAACTATCAATATATGATTTTTTTTGAACGTTTTTGAAAGAAAATGCTTGAAATCTGAAATCGGTTACAGTATTATTAGGCTATCGACAACAAACCCAGTTCATTAAAAGAAAGGATGTGGGCAGTTGTTAACACCAGAAAGACATTCACTGATTTTGCAATTATTAAAACAACAAAACATTGTTAAAATACAGGATTTAGTAGATGCGACGGAAACTTCTGAAAGCACGATTAGAAGAGACTTGACCCAATTAGAGCAAGATGGATTCTTAAAAAGAGTCCATGGAGGGGCAGCGCGTCTGCAAGGAAAAATGAACGAACCGAGCATGGATGAAAAATCAGCCAAAAACCTTCAAGAAAAGAAAATGATTGCGGAATTTGCTGCAAATCTTGTCGAAGAAGGGGAAAGTATTTATTTGGATGCTGGTTCCACTGTTACAGAGATGATTCCATTCTTGAAAACAAAAAAAATAGTCGTAGTGACAAATGGTCTAATGCATATGAAGGAACTGCTTTCCTCTAGTATTCAAACCTATTTAATAGGAGGATATGTTAAGGAACGAACAAATGCACTTGTAGGAAGAGGAGCACTTTTAAGTCTGAGCCAGTACCGCTTCGATAAATGTTTTATGGGAACGAACGGAATCCATCCTGAATTTGGATATACTACACCTGATCAAGAAGAAGCAATGGTTAAGAGCAAGGCAATAGATCTTTCAAGAGAAGCGTTTTTCTTAGCAGATGACACGAAATTTTCCGAAGTGTATTTTTCAAAGATTGCCGACATTCATGAAGCTTCCATCATTACAAATGGAAATGATGGCGAGATTCTAGAGATGTACAGTAAAAAAACTAGTATAAAGGTTGTGACAGCATGATTTATACGTTGACATTGAACCCATCGGTTGACTATATCATTGAACTTAGCGAAGTAAATTTAGGAGAATTGAACAGAACAGAGCACACGAGCAAATTTGCAGGGGGAAAAGGCATTAACGTTTCCAAAGTACTGCAAAGGATGGGTGTAGAAAGTAAGGCACTAGGTTTTGTCGGCGGATTCACAGGCAGCTATATTAAAGATCAGCTTAAACAGGAAGCAATCCAGACTGATTTTGTTGAAGTAGAAGAGGATACAAGAATAAACGTTAAGGTAAAAGCATTAGATGAAACAGAGTTGAATGCAGCAGGGCCGGCAATTTCAGAAGAGAAATTAGCAGAACTGAAACAAAAGATCA
>JAPSHL010000032.1 GCA_031179905.1 Bacillus sp. (in: firmicutes)
TCCTGCGTTTTATAATCAAGATCCACATCAAAAATTAGGAAGTACCATCCCCTTGCGAGATAAAGTGGAATTGGCGCTTATAAAAGCTGCTATGGAGAAGCGAAAGCCAATACTAGCTATTTGCCGTGGTGTCCAAATACTTAATGTTGCATTAGGTGGAACATTGCTGCAGGATATTCCAAGCCAAGTTAGTAACAGCATCCAGCACACCCAAACAGCAGAGCGAGGCAGGGATACTCATTGGGCAACTATTGATGTCAACAGCAGACTGTATGAAATAATTGGAGTAGAATCAGTTAGAGTAAACAGTCTTCATCATCAGGCTATTGACAGGCTGGCAGATGCTTTGAAAGTGACGGCATCGAGCTCAGACGGTATTATTGAAGCAGTTGAACACAAAAATTATGCTAATTTTTTGCTTGGTATCCAATGGCATCCTGAGTCTATGGCTTCATCGTATGAAAGAATGAATCGGATTTTTGCCCAGTTTATAGCTGCGGCGAAATAAATGGTTAAATACATAGAGGGCGGCAATTAGCCCTCTTATTTTTATCCTATTTTAAACAATTAAGTTCTAGACATGAATAGACAACTGAAAATTCCCTTTTTTTATAGAGAACATATGAGAAAAGTGCTAGTATGTAGAGTAGATGAAACATTGCTTTGTGAAAAAAGCAGTCTTGAAAAGATCGTAAACCCAAGCGATTGAAAAGAGAATACTGGGGTGAAATAGATGCTAGAAAACCGAACAGGAAACCTTTTAAAGCAGCTGATGGCTGCAGAGGACCTTATAACAAGTGAACAATTATCGAAGGTGCTGCATGTCACATCGAGGACCATCCGTAATGACATGAAGGAACTGGAAGCATTGCTTGCCGCTAACGGCGCGAAAATAAAGTCAATTAGAGGACAAGGGTATAAATTAGTTATTGAAAGCGACCAGCTTTTTCGAAGGTTTCTTCAGGAAAGCTTTCAGGAAGGGAAAGACGATATTGTCCCCACGCTGAAAGGGGGAAGAGTTCATTACATCGTTAACAGGCTTTTGCTGACAGATAAAAACCTAAAGCTGGAAGACTTGGCGGATGAGTTGTTCATTAGCAAATCGACAATACAAAATGATTTAAAAGAGGTAAAAGAGCTTCTTAAAGCTTATGATCTAAAAGTCGAGAAGACAGGGAACAGCGGACTAAGGATAAAAGGTGATGAAGTGAACCTCCGCTTTTGCATGTCAGAGTATTTGTTTAACAGAAAACACGACCAGACAGAGCTCTCTTATGATCCGGCAGCCCTTTTAGTTAATGAGGAATTAGGGGCCATTCGGGATATTATTCTCAATCAGATCAGGGAAGCTGCTATCACTTTATCCGACATTAGTTTAAATAATCTTGTCGTCCATATTGCTATCGCCTGTAAGCGCATACGAGAAGGCAATTATATCTCTGCAATTCTTAAAGAGAAAAATGATGTTTTAAAGGAAAAAGAGTACGCAGTATCAGAGAAAATTGTCCGCACAATTGAAACAGAGCTTAATGTTGTTTTTCCGGAAACGGAGATTGCTTATATTGCCATCCATCTCCTCGGCACAAAATTGCTGACCCAGCATGCTTTGACTCACGGAGAAGTAATTGATTTCATTGATGGTAGCATTATTGAATTGACACAAAAAATCCTCGATGAAACAGACGAAAAGATGGACCTCGGTATCAAAGAGGACAGAGAGCTGTTTTCAGGATTGTCCTTGCATTTAAAGCCTGCTATTAATAGGTTCCGCTATAAAATGAACTTGAGAAATCCATTGCTCGATGACATTAAATCTAATTATCCTATTCCATTTGAAGCAGGGGTTGTGGCTGCCGGAGTTATCAATAAGGAATTAGGCTATGACATTCATGAAAATGAAATTGCCTTTTTAGCACTTCATTTTGGTGCAGCAATGGAAAGGAAAAAGGTCAGCAGTAAAAAGAAACGCTGTATGATTGTCTGTGCTTCAGGAGTGGGGAGCGCCAATCTGCTGTATTATAAACTGAAATCTCAATACAGCTCAGAGCTTGAAATGATCGGAACGACAGAACTTTATAAAGTAAAAGAAATAAACTTTGCTGAAATTGACCTTATTATTAGTACTATTCCAATTAAGGTAGAAGTGCCTGTTCCTGTTATTGAAGTCAACACAATTCTTGGGGACAGAGATTTTGAGAAAATTAATGGAGCGTTATATTCGAAGAAAGCAAAAAACAAGGCAGAGTCTTCTGTCAGAAAAGAGTTAGTTTTCTTGCAGCAGCCTTTTGATACAAAGGAAGAAGTTTTTACTTTTCTTGAGACTGAGCTATTGAATTTAGGTTTAATTGATGAAAACTTTATGGGTTATGTGAGAGAGCGGGAGAAAGTGTCACCAACATGTTTTGGGAATTTAGTTGCCATTCCTCATCCCAATACGCCGCAGACAGATGAGACGTTTTGGGCATTTTGCACATTGCAAAAGCCGATTGATTGGGGCGGAAAGAATATTCAATTCGTATGTCTGTTAAGTGTACAAAAGAACAGTACAGGAGATTTTCAAGAAATGTATGATGTGTTAGGCGATGTTCTTGACAGTCCTACAATCATCCAGCACTTGTTGAAATGCAAAAGCTTTCCAGACTTCAAGGCTGTTTTTCCTTCATAAGATTCGGTAAGGGGGAGGATATAATGAGAATATTATTATGCTGTGCAGCCGGAATGTCTACAAGTCTACTTGTGCGTAAAATGAATAAATTTGCAGAAACACACAAAATAGATTGTACAATCTGGGCTATTCCTGCTGAAGCGGTCCATCATCATATAGACAAGGCAGATGTTATTTTACTTGGACCGCAAGTCCGGTTTCTGCTGCCTGATGTCACAAAAATGGCAAGCAAAAAAGGGATTCCTGTTTCCATCATCAATACGGTAGACTATGGCAAGTTTAATGCAAGGGAAGTTCTTGACATGGCTGTGAAACTGGTTTCACATGAGGGTGGAAGCAATCAGGCTTTTTTAAGGGCAAGCAATAACACTGCCAACAAGTGAATATAGCATGAATAGTTTTCTCTCTTTATCAAAAGATAGAAGAAGTACGAAAAAGAAAAGAAAAAAAGTTAGTATTAACATTGAAAATCAGCTAAAATAGAAAGGTAACACATATTTTTATTTGGAGGTATTTTACCATGAGCGAAAAAACATTTACTATTATTGATGAAACTGGAATACATGCTAGACCAGCTACACTATTAGTAAGCACAGCAAGCAAATTCAAATCAGACATGCAAATTGCATATAAAGGCAAATCTGTAAACTTGAAATCCATCATGGGCGTTATGTCACTTGGTGTGCCAAAAGGCGGAGAAATTACTATTTCTGCTACTGGTGAAGACGAAGCAGAAGCAGTAGATGGTTTGGAAGCAGTTCTTAAAAAAGAAGGCCTAGTTGGCTAATCCGAACAAAATACATACTAAAGGCCTCCTTATAAAGGGGGCCTTTAGTTTTTTTGATAATTACTGTCCAAATATTCCGATTATCAAGTAAAATGATAATGGGAGGGAAAATAATGGTTGTGAAGGCAGAAGGTATTGGACTTAAAAGGAATGGGAAATGGATTTTAAAAAATATTGACTGGGAAATCAACAAAGGAGAGCATTGGGTGCTTTACGGCTTAAACGGGGCAGGGAAAACGGCGCTGCTTAATATGATTTGCGCTTACTATCATCCTACAGTCGGGAAAATGACCGTTCTTGGCAATCAGTTCGGGGTATCTGAGCTTGGTGCTAATTTAAGAAAAAGAATCGGTCTTGTTTCGAGCAGGCTGCAGCAAAATCTTTATGTATCAGACAGTGCGTATGAAATCATATTGAGCGGTGCATATGCAAGCATTGGCTTATATGAAACACCTACAGATGCAGTTAGAGCAAAAGCAATCAGCCTGCTTAGAGAGCTTGGCTGTTATGATTATGCAGACAGGGCTTATTCAAGCTTGTCGCAGGGAGAAAAACAGCGTGTGCTAATTGCTCGTGCACTCATGCTTGATCCGGAGCTTGTCATTCTTGATGAGCCGGCGACAGGTCTTGATTTTTTAGCGAGAGAGCAATTGCTTGAGACAATTCAGAAGCTGGCGCAAATGGAAACTTCGCCGACAATCATTTATGTGACACATCATATGGAGGAAGTTCTGCCAGTTTTTTCTCAAGCGTTGCTTTTGAGAGACGGCACAGTTTTTGCTAAAGGTGCAACCGAAAAAATTATGACAAGTGATTGCCTTAGCGAGTATTTCTCTTTTCCAGTCGATGTAATCTGGAATAATGGACGTCCGCTTTTAGCTAAGCATGTAACACAATAATGTTATGTTTAGAGCAATCACTTTTTAAAGTAAACAGTGTTTGACAATGCAGCCGGGGGGCTGACCTGTATTCGGGCCAGCCTCATGAGTGTGTTTAATCCCAATCCTCGTAAACAACAACTCCGCCAGTTAAATCAATTGTGTTTCTATCCCCTTTATATAATAGTTTTCCATTTTCCTCGACAATCAGGTTTTCATAAGTAAATACTTTTTTGCCAGTTGGAAGGGTAATGATTACTTTGTCTCCTAGATTTTGGTCATTAGGCTTATCTGCAAAAAAAAGTTCTGTAAAAATATAGCCGCCGATTAAAAGAAGAAGCAAGACACTACAGCTAATAAAGTAAAATTTTTTCTTCCCCTCTTTAGGACCCTGGTTTGCATGTTTCTTTAATCGATTCATCTTATCCTCCATACTTGCATTTTTCAGTAAGCATTAAAAATTTCCCTTATTAGTAAAATATGAAAATTTTTAAAAAAAGATGATTAATATTCGCAAAATAGGAAGATAGCAAACAATAGTAATGAGAATTATAAAAAAATTTAATAAAAGTGAAACTTTCTCCGCGTTTTTCCGTAAATAAGTTATCAAATTTTTAGAAGGGGCAGGTGATGTTATGCTGCATCCTTAAGCATGTAAGTCCGGATATCCATAAAATAAAATACAGAAAGTGAATGATGCTAATTGGAGCTATTTGGAGTTAGTTTAGTATCCATTTATCTCGCTGTTTTAGTGATTTCTGCTGTACTCATTCTTTTCTCCATCTTTTTTTCCGATATTATTCATACAGATATCGGCATCCTTAATCCTACTTTACTGCTTTCCTTTTTGACGATTTTATCAGCATGCGGGTATTTATTAGAACGCTATAGTGGCATGAACAGTCTGTTAATCTTTGGATTGTCAGCATTAGCGGCCTTAATTGCTGCAAGTTGCTTCCATTTTTTTGTATTAATACCATTATCTTCTGCTGAAGAGTCATTAGTCTATAAGGAAGATTCTTTAAAGGGCAGAGTCGGAAAAGTGATAACTGCTATTCCAAAGGATGGATTTGGTGAAATAATGATTAAAAGCACAAGCGGAAATATTTCTAAGACAGCTGCGAGTTTCTACAATGAAATAATTGAGAATGGCACAGAAACAATTGTTGTAGAGGTGAAAAATCGGATTTGCTACGTTGTTCCGTATGACGGCTAAAAAAATTAATCTTGAACATTTGCCAACAATTAAGGCAAAGAAGGAGGAACTATTATGGGCATTGCTCTAGAGATTTGGATTATTATAGGAATTGTACTTATTTTGTTCATTGCATTAGTAGGTATTTTTATAGCGAAATATAAAACGGCTGGACCGGATGAAGCACTTATCGTAACAGGAAGCTATCTTGGTTCTAAAAATGTTCATGTGGATGAATCTGGAAATAAAATAAAAATTATTCGCGGCGGTGGTACGTTTATACTGCCTGTCTTCCAGCAGTCAGAGCCACTAAGCTTGCTGTCAAGCAAGCTCGATGTTTCCACGCCTGAAGTTTATACAGAACAGGGCGTTCCTGTTATGGCAGATGGTACGGCTATTATCAAAATTGGCGGATCAATCGGCGAAATTGCAACAGCAGCAGAGCAGTTCCTGGGAAAATCAAAGGGCGACCGAGAAAATGAAGCAAGGGAAGTGCTAGAAGGGCATCTTCGTTCGATTTTAGGAAGTATGACAGTTGAAGAAATTTATAAGAACAGAGATAAGTTCTCTCAGGAAGTGCAGCGGGTCGCTTCACAGGATTTGGCAAAAATGGGCTTAATGATTGTTTCCTTTACAATAAAGGATGTAAGAGATAAAAATGGCTATTTGGATTCTCTTGGCAAGCCTAGAATTGCACAGGTAAAAAGAGATGCAGACATCGCAACGGCAGAGGCAGATAAAGAAACGAGAATTAAAAGGGCGGAAGCAGATAAGGATGCCAAAAAGGCAGAATTGGAGCGGGCTACTGAGATAGCAGAAGCTGAAAAGGAAAACCAAATGAAAATGGCTGATTTCAGAAGGGACCAAGATATTGCTAAAGCCCGTGCCGATCAGGCCTATGATTTAGAAACAGCACGTTCTAAACAAGATGTGACAGAGCAAGAAATGCAAATTCGCATTATTGAAAGGCAAAAACAGATTGAGCTCGAAGAAAAAGAGATACTTAGAAGAGAAAAACAATATGATTCTGAAGTGAAAAAGAAAGCAGATGCAGACCGTTATGCAATGGAACAGGCAGCGGAAGCGAACAAACGCAGACAGATGGCAGAAGCAGATGCGAATCAATACCGAATTGAATCGCAGGCGAAAGCAGAAGCGGAGAAGGTTCGTGTTGATGGATTAGCGATCGCTGAGGCAGATAGAGCCAAAGGGGAAACAGAAGCGGAAATTATCCGCTTGAAAGGCTTAGCAGAGGCAGAGGCGAAGCGGAAAATCGCTGAGGCCTATGATATGTACGGCCAGGCAGCCATTCTTGATATGGTCTTGGAAATGCTTCCTGAGTATGCGAAACAAGTGGCTAGCCCGCTTAGCAATATCGATAAGATTACAGTTGTTGATACAGGCGGCAGCGGCAGCTCTGGAGCGAACAAAGTTTCAGCATATGCAACTGATTTAATGGCAACAATGCAAGAATCATTAAAGGCATCTGCTGGGATTGATGTAAAAGAGCTACTAGAAAACCTTTCTGGTAAGAGAGTAGACGTGGTCCCGACAGAAGTGAAGGAATAATATAGTTTAAAGGGTATCCTCATAATAGGATACCCTTTAGTCTATAGACAATTTCTAAGAAAAACGTTTTATAGTTTATTTGTTTAATCGGCAAAATATAGGAAATAAATCGATTACATGGGTTTTATTCCACGAGGTAATACAGCAAAGCTGTTCTATTTATCCACATATGATATCTTCGGCATACTCGTTAAACCCGTACCGTTTAAATTCCATTCCTTTTTTCTCTGACAAACTAAAGGGTATCCATTTACAGGATACCCTTTATGTGTATTATTCTGCTTTCAAGTCTTCGATGGAATCGATATCCATATAACTTGGTACAACTATGCCAAGTTTTGTTCCTTCCAGATTTGCACCTAGATCTTCAAACTTGCCTTTGTACTTAGTAGCATAGTCTTCATGTGTTATTGGCAGCCACCCTGCAACATGTGCATCAAGACTTCCATCTGCCACTCCAGTCCACATTGGACCTGCTTCTACTTGGCTTAATGTTACATCATAACCTAAATCAGTCAAAACTTTGCCGATTACATTTGTGCTGGCAATTTCACTGTCCCAAGCAACATAGCCTAGTTTGATTTTATCGCCATCTACTTTTGAAACGCCTTTAGTCCATTCACTTACTAAATCTGCATTATCTTTTACCCATGCAGCAGCTGCATCTTCAGGTTGTGTACCATCATAAATTTCCATCATAACATCGCCCATTGCATCTGTATCCCAATGGAAGTTATCAAGCACTTGATACGCTTCAGGCATATCCTCTTTTAAACCGTTGCGAGCAATTGTATGGATGTTTTCATCTTTGCCGAATGAACCTTTAGGATCTTCTAAATATTTTAGGTCATAGGCATTAAACATCCAATGAGGAGTCCACCCTGTAATAATAATTGGTTCTTCTTTATCATAAGCTTTTTTTAATGTTGCAGTCATTGCTGCACTTGAGCCTTCAACAATTTCCCAGTCAGATAAATCATAGTCTTCCTTTGCTTTGTTAGCGGCTTTCATGATTCCCGCACCAGGGTCAATTCCGATAATTTCATGATCTACTTGCTCCCCGATGGGAGCGTTCTCGTCTGCTTTAGATCCGCAGGCAGCAAGAGCTAAGATTAATGTTGCTGCAAATAGTAATGATACGATTTTCTTCATGTTTTTACATTCCCCCTTGTTTTTTTGTACCAAGATTTTGGGTAATTCTATCTAAAATAATTGCGACTACTACGATAGCCAAACCGGCTTCAAAACCGCGTCCGATTTGAATCTGAGTAACTGCTCGGTAAACGTCAGCACCTAATCCAGGAGCTCCGACCATTGCAGCGATTACTACCATGGATAGCGCAAGCATGATACTTTGGTTGATACCTGCCATAATGGTAGGCATGGCAAGTGGAAGCTGAACTTTCAGCAGTTTTTGTGCTGTCGTGCTTCCGAAAGATTCGGTCGCTTCTGTAATATCAGCTGGAACCTGCTGTACACCAAGAATCGTTAATCGAATAGTAGGCGGCATGGAGAAGATAACAGATGCTACTACACCAGGAACGACTCCTATATTAAAGAAGAAAATAGCAGGAATTAAATATACGAATGCTGGCATTGTCTGCATAAAGTCTAGTACAGGAACAACTATTTGTTTAACAGTATTTTTTTGTGATGCCCAAATTCCAAGCGGAACACCTATGATAATAGATATGATGACGGCTGACAGTACGAGTGCTAATGTGTCGAGCATCGGTTCCCAATATCCAAGGTTATCAACTAGAAATAAACCAACTAAAGTAAATAAAGCAATTTTCTTATTTGCTAATTTCCATGCAATCAATGTCATAAGAATAATAAAGATATAGGAAGGGATAAAAGCAAATACAGCTACCAATGAATCTACTACTACTTCAAGACCTTCGCTGATACCGTCGAATGCAACTTCAAATGTGGAAGTCAGCCAATCTACAAATGTGTCAATCCAATCTGCAACCGGAAGTTTTGGAAGTAAATTTCCCATTAGTTCAGCACCTCCGTTTTTTGTGTTTCCATAATTTCTGTTTGACTGTTGATATTTTCGTTATTACCGGCAAGTGCACCAATTACTGCACCTCTGACAAGCATGCCTTTTAAGCGATGTTCACCGTCTACTACTGCGACAGGTATGCTTGCTGTCGACACTTTATCAAAGAGATCAACAAGCAGTGTATCACCGCTTACCGTTACTGTTTCTTCAAGTATTTCATGAAGTGAGTGGTTGTTTTCGGCTGCCTTTTTTGCTGCATCTGCTGTCACAGCGCCGAGTAGAACCCTTTTTTTATTGACTACATAAATGCTTGAAATTCCAAGGTCTTTCATCATTTGAAGAGCAACGCGCGGACCTTTGTCCACATTAACCGCTTCTGCACGTTTCATAACATGGTTTGCAGTCAGTACTTTCGAAAGATCAACATCTTCGACAAATCGCTCAACATAGTCATTGGAAGGATTCATCAAGATTTCTTCAGGTGTACCAACTTGGACAATGGAGCCATCCTTCATTAAAGCGATCCGGTCACCAATTCTTAAAGCTTCATCCAAATCATGCGTGATGAAAATGATTGTTTTTTCCATATTTGACTGCAAATCAAGCAATTCGTCCTGCATATCTTTACGGATTAAAGGATCAAGTGCACTAAAAGCTTCGTCCATAAGTAATACATCTGGATCATTTGCAAGTGCTCGCGCAAGACCGACCCTCTGCTGCATTCCGCCGCTCAACTGATCTGGATATTGGTTTTCATAACCTTCTAAGCCGACTAGTTTAAGAGATTCTAAAGCACGCTGTTTTCGGGTAGCTTTATCGATCCCTTGTATTTCTAAGCCAAACTCTGTATTTTCCAGAATTGTTCGATGTGGAAGAAGAGCGAACTTTTGGAATACCATGCTAATCTTTTCTCTTCTGACTTTACGCAGCTCTTCCTTTGACATTTTTACAATGTCTTTGCCATCGATGTAAATCTTTCCGAGTGTTGGATCAATAAGCCTGTTCAGCATACGGACTAGTGTTGATTTACCGCTTCCTGACAAGCCCATAATGACAAATATTTCGCCTGCTTTTATTTCGAAGCTTGCTTTATTAACCCCGACTGTCGAACCTGTCTTTTTTAATATTTCCCCTTTAGCCTCACCCTTTTGGAGAAGGGAAATGGCTTTTTTGCTGTTTTTACCGAAGATTTTTGTAACATCTTCAATTTTTACTTTTACGTTGTTTTCCATTCTTTCACCTCGTTTTTTCAAAACCGTTCAGCATGGCACCATATAAGTATAGTATTAATTTACTAATTACAGCAAAGCTTATATTCAGTCAAATTCATTCATTCTGTACGTACAGAAAAAACTGTACGTACTGTAATAGATGTTTCCTTACAATTCCTCTTAAATACTGCCAAATGCTATTGCCATTGATTCTTTACAAATTTATTAATCATGATAATCTATAAAGGAATAATAATTAATATGAACAAACGTAGATGCGAAAAAGTGGAGAGTGGCCACAAAGATACAAAGCATCTGTTTCTCCGTTTTTCTTCTATATAATGAATGATTAAATTGGATGTGAATATAGCAATGGAAGGTAAAGACCAACTGGAAAGGGCTCGAGAAAGAGTAATTGACGTAATTGCACAAAATATGGACCTATATGGCGTAACAGATTCAATCGGCCGACTTTATGGAATGTTAATGTTTCAAGAGCAGCCGATGACACTGGATGAAATGAAAGAAGAACTCGGGATGAGCAAAACAAGCATGAGCACTTCTGTCAGAACTTTGTTGGAATTAAAGATGGTCGATAAAGTCTGGAAAAAAGGGGTAAGAAAGGATTTATATAAGGCAGAAAGCGACTGGTACCAGAACTTCGTAGATTTTTTTGCAATTAAGTGGAGAGCAGCTATTTCGGAAAATGAATATGAAATGAAAAAATCACTGACTGAATTGAATAAGCTTTTGGAGCGAGAGGATGTTGGGGAAGAAGTTAAAGAAATGGCGAAAAGCGATATCCAAAAACTCGAATATGCTCTTGATTACTACGATTGGCTCGACAGATTTGTAGACAGCCTAGAATCTAAGGAAATATTTAAGCTAATACCTCAGAAAGAAACTGAATAACAGAATGACGAAGGCCTCTCTATATTTTAGAGAGGCCTTTTTAGCTAATAGAAGAAAATAACATAAGCATATGCAGATCCAAAAAAGGATGTAGTTTAGAACGGATAGGTGACATTTCTACTTAGATTAGCGAGTTAATCTGAAGCCAGCGAGTGGATGCTTTTTTGTGAACCGTCCCGACGCATGCAACCTCTGCAACGGAAATCAATATCCCTTTGCTCACAGGGAAATAGATAGCCTCCTCCTGCTTGTACTAGTCAAAAACCTAAAAAATGTGCATTTAACTATCGCACATGTTGGGGGTTTTGAATAGGATATATAGAATTTAAAAAAGGAGGAGTTAATCATGGGTGAAGTTGGATATGGCGGAGGTTTCGCTCTACTAGTAGTTTTGTTCATCTTGTTGGTAATCATTGGTGCTTCTTGGGGCTACGGCGGGTTTTAATAAGAGATATATAAATAATTAATTATAAGGAGGAACACAATATGTACGGATATGGTGGTTGTGGTTATCCTAGCTACGGTTATTCATGTGGAACTGGTTACGGCGGAGGTTTTGCGTTAATCGTTGTTTTATTCATTCTTTTAATCATTGTAGGTGCAGCTTGCTTTAAATGGTAAGTTGAAGGAGAAAAAACCTGATTCCTCATTGGAATCAGGTTTTTTCTTTTTTTATAAAATTTATTTTAAAAATTTTTATAAAAAATGTTTAGAGTATAAATATAAAGGGTAAAGAATACTAAAAAAAATTTTTTAGTAAAAAGGACGTGGGGACAATTGCGTGAGAATGATTAATTTCTGTTTGACAGCAGAGGAGAATTTTATTAAAACATAGATGCATATATAAAATAACCTATTTTCATTATTCCCTATATATTACAATAAATGTAGGAGAAGCATAATTATTGACATAGAACAAATGCATGAACTTATATCTTGAAAAATACATATATTCTATAAAGAATCGGGGGAAATTATGACTGAAAACATCTCTACCCATTCATCTGAGCATACTGAATTGATGAATGACTATTATGTTGTCGGAATTGGGGCATCGGCTGGCGGGCTGGAAGCAATTGAGCAGTTTTTTGCCAGCATGCCTTCTAACACAGGTATGGTTTTTGTCATTGTGCAGCATCTTTCATCTAAGTATAAGAGTTTTATGCCGGAATTACTGGCTAAAAAAACCAACATGAATATTTTGAGGGCAGCCAAGGGAATGCAAATGGTTCCCAACACGATCTATTTAAATCCTCCTAATCAGTTCTTAACAATAAAAGAAGGAGTTTTTGAGCTGGAGGAATATGAGAAAGACAAGCATTATAACTTTCCAATCGATACATTTTTCAGATCGCTTGCCAATGAAAAGCAGCAAAAAGCAATCAGTATTATTTTTTCGGGTAATGGAACAGATGGGACAGAAGGTATTCGTGTCATAAAAGAGAATGGAGGAGTTGTGTTTGTCCAGGAAGAGGTTACGGCTAAATTCCACAACCTGCCTAAAAGTGCGATTACTTCTGGTGTTGCTGACTATGTGGAGGCCCCTTCCGACATTCCTGTAATCATCCAAACTATTACTAATCCTTCCAGCTGGAATTATAGTGACGAGTCACTTAAACATATTTTTAATATCTTATTGAAAAAAACAGGCATAAATTTTACCTTCTATAAAAAAAGCAGTGTGCTGCGCAGAATTGAACGGAGAATGAAAGTAATAAAGGAGCCACTGCAATCATTAGATGCTTATCGTGATTATTTATTTAAGTTTCCGGAGGAGATTGACCTTCTTCAAAAGGATCTCCTTATCGGTGTAACTCAGTTTTTTAGGGATCCGGAAGCCTTCAAGGAAATTGAGAAGCTGATACCAGAGCTTGTTGAACGAAAAATAAAAAATGGAGAAGAAGAAATCAGAATTTGGACTGTCGGCTGTTCAACAGGACAAGAAGCTTACACATTAGCGATTCTACTTGATCAATGTCTTCAGACAATCAAGGATCCAATCGACTTTCGCATTTTTGCGACCGATGTTGATAAGGATTCTATTAAGGCAGCAAGCCAAGGGATATATGACAGTGAATTGTTAAGTGAAATTCCGTCTTACATAAAAGAAAAATACTTTGAGCCAGCTGGTGTGAAATACCAAGTGAAAAAAAGTATCAGAAAAAAAATTGTGTTTGCTCCTCATAATATTGCAAAAGACTCACCGTTTGTAAATATTGATTTGATTAGCTGCCGCAACATGATGATATACTTCCAGCCTGAATTGCAGCAGAAAATCTTGTCTCTTTTCCACTTTTCACTCATAGAGGATGGAATCCTGTTTTTAGGATCGAGTGAAACAGTAGGCAAGCTTTCAGGATTTTTTGAGCCTGTCCACTCTAAATGGAAAATCTATCGAAACAAGCAAAGTGATAAATGGGATTTAAAGGAGCCAGCTATTCATTATAAAACGAAATCAAAGGAAATACCTCATTCCGATGTTCATGCGCCAGCGAGCTCCTCTGATGCATTGCCAGCACGAAAGTTAGACTTGCTTTATCAAAAAATGGTCAATGATTTCATCGATCCTTGTATCATTTTAAATGAACAGAATGAAGTTGTCCTCACCTCGAAAAAGGCTAACCGTTTTCTGTCAGTTCCGATTGGAGAAACGAATTATAGTATTTTTAAGATGGTTCCTGCACATCTTTCGGTCATTATTGGAAATGGATTAAAAAAATTAAGGGAAAACGAAATAGAAGTAACGTATAAAAATGTACTGCTAGTGATTGAGAAAGAAGAAAAATATTTTGATTTAACAATTAGAAGATTCCTTGATAAGGATGCTCTCTCCATCCTACTGTTTCATGAGGAAGAAGCTGAAAGTAAAGGTTTCATTAGTCCGCCTATCTATTTTGATCATACCAGCAGTATAAGTAAAAGGGTAGTCGACCTAGAGCAGAAATTGTTCTATACTCAACAGAATTTGCAAACAACGATAGAGGAACTTGAGACTTCCAATGAAGAGCTGCAATCCACAAATGAGGAATTGATTGCTTCCAATGAAGAGCTACAATCAACAAATGAGGAGCTGCAATCAGTCAATGAAGAACTTATAAATGTTAATAATGAATACGAAAATAAAATTGCTGAATTGACCGATTTAACGAATGACCTCGATAATTTGTTAATTAATACAAATATAGGAACTATATTCTTGGACAAGGGATTCAATATTAAGTTATTTACACCAGAAGTGCAAAAAATCGTCAATGTGCTTGATATGGATATCGGGCGGCCGTTGTTTCATATATCCCATAATTTGGAATATGGATCCTTACTTGATGATGCGAAGGAAGTATTGAAAACGACCGCTAAAGTTGAAAGAGAAATTCGCAGCTATGACGGGAGCTGGTATGGCATGAAGGCGATGCCTTACCGCACGAGCGATAACATTGTTGATGGTGTTGTTATGACTTTTACTGATATCACCGAAATTAAAGCTTATAATCAAAAGCTAAGTCTTACTTCCAGCGTCATAGAGCAGAGCCCGACAAGTATTATTATTACAGATAAAGCAGGGAAAATCGAATATACGAATGAGCGTTTTAAGCTACAGATAAAACAAGAGATGGATTGTATAGGCCTGCACATTACAGATGTGTATGAGCAGTACTTAAATGCTGAAGGATTTGCGGAAGTTTGGGAAGGTGTCAAAGCAGGAAATGATTGGGAAGGGAATATTACTTACCGATTGAATGATGGTATTGAAAGATGGGAAAATGTCAGTTTCCACTGCATAAGAGATTCTTATGGAAACTTAGTCAACCTTCTTCGAACATCTGAAGATATAACGGAAAGTATAAAATCAGAAGCAATGCTGAAAAAGTCAGAAATGCTTTCTGCTGTTGGGCAGCTTGCAGCAGGGATTGCCCATGAAATTCGAAATCCATTAACCTCTTTAAAAGGCTTTTTGCAGCTTATGATGCAGAGCAGTACATATAACAGGGAATATACGGAAGTAATGTTCTCGGAATTTAACAGGCTGGAGCTTATTATTAGTGAATTTCTTGTGTTGGCAAGGCCGCAAGCTGTTGCATTCAAAGAGCAGCAAATAGAGAGAATTTTGGAAGATGTTAATGTTTTGCTGAATACACAGGCAATTTTAAAAAATATCCGCCTTGAACTAGCATATGAAGACAATTTACCTCCCGTTTACTGTAATGAAAAGGAATTGAAACAGCTGTTTATCAACATGATTAAAAATGCAATAGAAGCGATGGATTCGGAAGGAGATATATCTATTTCTGCCCGAATGGATCCAGACGGATATCTCCTTGTTAGAGTTTCAGACCAAGGGAAGGGGATACCGAAGGATCAGCTAGAAAGGATGGGCGAGCCTTTCTACACAACAAAGGAAAAAGGAACCGGGTTAGGATTGATGATCAGTCAAAAAATCATCGATAACCATAAAGGCACACTGACGTTCTTAAGTGAGGTAGGAATTGGCACAACAGTAGAGATGAGATTTCCTGTCAGATGAAAAAGCCTAGTAAAGAGCTTTTTTCATCTGATCGCCAAGAGACTTTATTTCATAAAGCTCCTCATAAATTAAATCATTTCCACATATTCTCCCTTTCTGTCTTCAATGATAAGAGGGGAAATAACACCGAGGAGGTCAACTACCGTTAAAGTTGACCTTTTTACTTTATCCAGCTTTTTCTTTGTTTCAATATTTTGGAGTTGATTAAGACTCCGCTCATCCTGCTTTAGAGTAGTAGACATCACTTTAATATGTCTGCTTGTAAATGGTGCAAAGTTACTCTTTAATTGGTTGAGTTCATACGAAAGATTTATATACTGGCTGTCTATTAAATGACAGAATATATAATATTGCTTTTTAGCTGACTCGAACGAATATTGAATATGGTAAAGCGTCAGGCCTTTTCTGTTGTCAGCTTCGCTTCAATTGTTGTTTTTCCTTGTTTGTCTGCGAGGAAGAAAATGATTTTATCCCTGTTTTCATTATCAGCAGCTGGAAAACTAAGTATTACAGCTTTAGACTTTGCTACTATGAAATAGCTGCTGTCAATTAGGAATAACGGTGTTGGTATGAAAGATACATCTAACATCATGAGAGTCATCCCTTGCAGCGTGAATTAGACTGTTTTCTTTATTGTAAGTTTCAAGCCAAGCCATTAACTGGGACTGTTCTGATATAAAGGTCGTGGGATTGGCTTGCATATGTCCTTAAGTTATAATCCTTCAGCAGTCTACTTCAGACAATAATTTCAGGGCGGGGTGTGGGCACTTCTAGATGATCAATATAGAGACGGAGATATGGGATGGTATAGGTCAGGGACAAGCGAATTACATCAGGCTTCCACTTGAACATGCCGTATATACGGCATGTTCAAGTGGAAGGTTTGCTTCTAGATTTTTGACATCCCAGCCGTTCTATTGGAGGGTGGAAGCGACCATTTTGATGTTTACCTTCTAGACAAAAAAATAATGCCCTTTATTCTTGTGCTGCCTTAGTTAATTTCAGCACGAAATGAGAGAGGATGATGTCCCAAATGCCTGTTGCCAAATGCTCATCAGCTTTTTTTCATATTCTCCGATATGATCCAAAAGCAGGTGTTATTAATTCGTCGTAAATAAAAGCCCTAGAAAATCGATTCCTGAATGATTGCCATTCTTTGTTGAATATTACCTTCAAGTAAAGCATTGGCAAGCTCTTCTGCCGAAACGAAATGCATCAATTAATATTGTCCCTTCTAATCTGCCCATATTGCCTAAATAAGAATGAAGTTTCGAAATGATAGTTAATAAAATGAGGAGATTAACTTTTTTCTGGAAATTTTGTCAGATGGGAAATAATAAGAAAGCTCCAGAATAAGGAGCAAAAATAAATAAAACTCCGGCAGATATGCTGGAGTTTTATGGGGTTTATTTTAGAGTGAATAGAAAGCTTTCGTATTCGCGAAAATCTGATCATATACTTGTTGTGTCGGGACTTGTTTTAATTTGGCAAGCTTCTCTATTGTATGGTGAATCATGGCAGGCTCTGTTTTTTTTGATTGAAAAGGACCTTCGAATGGCCATGGTCCATCAGTTTCTGCCATTATCTTTTGCAGAGGGTATTGCTCTGCAATACGCTGAATATCCTGCTCGTAGACAATATCTGGAGTACAGGAAATATAGCATCCATTTGTCTTCAGCCGCTCTAATGTAGTTTCGCTCCCTTTAAACCAATGGAAGTGTGCTTTCATATAGCTATGCCTTTCCAATAAATTCAAAGCAAGCGGTGCTTCTTCATAAATGCAGTGCAGGATGATTGGTTTATTAAACTCCTTTGCGAGCAGGATAAACTGCTCTAGAATTTCAAGATAGGGCTCAAGAGGGAAACTCTGTGGATCTTTTTGTCTTTCATAATGTGGAAGACCCACTTCTCCTATGGCAATCATATCCTTATGATGCTGTCTGATCCATTCAAATAAGTCTGCGAAGTCTCTTTCCTGCAGGAGCAGCTGTTCTGGATGAAAGCCAAATGCTGGGTGGACGAAAGAAAACTGCTTGCTCAATTGCCGATTGCGAATGGAGGATGCTTTGTCCATCGATACTGCAATTAAAGCGGCAATTGAATTATTTATTTGGATATTTGCAATTTCCTTCTCTGTATACTGGTCAAGATGGATGTGCGAATCAATAATTTTGTTCATTTGCTGTAACCCTCCGAAGGCTTAAGCTTATAGTATATATCTTTCTTCCATTCTAAGAATTCTTGATTAAGCCATAGGTCGTCTGCCCGTGGGCGAGGAAACGGCACTTTTGCTTCCATTAATTTATCGTTAGGATTAGAAGGAAGGATATAAATTCGATCCGACAGATATAATGCTTCATCAATATTATGCGTAATAAACAGAACGGTCCTCTTATCCATACTCCATAATGACAATAGCCATTTTTGCATTTCCAATCTTGTCAACTCATCAAGAGCGCCGAATGGTTCATCCAAAAGGAGAAGAGGCATTGGACTCATCAAGGCTCGAACAAAGGAAACGCGCTGTTTCATGCCCCCTGACAGTTCAGCAGGATTCGCATTAGCATAGGAGGACAGGCCAGCTTTCTTAAGCATATCCAGAGCAAGAGACTTATCTTTTTTGCCGCTGATTTCCTGGGCGAGCAGAACATTCTCCAATACTGTTCTCCAAGGAAATAAGGAGGGGGCTTGAGGCATATAGCTAATGTGGCCTTTTTGTCCAGTGATGTCTTTGCCATTCAGTGTGATGCTCCCTTCATCAGGCTGGAGCATCCCGCCGATCAAATGGAAGACAGTGCTTTTACCACTTCCAGAAGGTCCTAAAATAGAAACGAATTCTCCCTCATGAATTGTCATATTCAGTTGACGAAGAACTGTTTTTGCTTCAAATGACATGCTTATATTGTTTAATTCTAGTCGACCCAATTATTTCTCCTCCTTGCTTTGACCGCGGATGCACCATTTTTCAAGCAGTTTAATGACAATAAAAAAGAGCAAGCTGAGCGCCATAATTGCAAAAATCGCCACAAACACGCGGTCTGTGCGGAATGATCGTGATGCCATTGTCATATAAACACCGATTCCTTCTTTCGAACCAAGCCATTCAGAGATAACTGCACCCATAACACTATATGTAGCTGAAATTTTCAATCCGGAAAAAATCGACGGAAGGGCATACGGCCATTCCAGCTTCCAAAACATTTGCCGTTTTGTGCTGCCAGACATCTGCATAAAGTGTTTAAGCTCTGGTGATGTTTGTCTGAATCCGTCTAGACAGGCTACAGTAATTGGAAAAAAGCACACAAGTGTAATAACGATAAGCTTCGGCATAATGCCAAATCCAAACCATACAACAAGCAATGGAGCCAGTACGATTGTTGGGATATTTTGGGATAGAATCAACAGCGGGTAGATAGACTCCCGGAAAAAAGCAATCCGATGCAATGTAACAGCAATCAATAGTCCGACAGCACTTCCAATCAAAAACCCGACAACAGACAGCTTCGTGGTGGCAACAAAATGAACGAAAAAAGTATCCCAGCTCGCAGTAGCTTCCGCTAGTATGGCGGAAGGAGAGGGAAGCAGCCAATCTTCGATCTGAAAGAATCTAACCGCAGCTTCCCACAGTCCAAATAAAAGAAGGAGAACCAGTATCGGTCTCCAAAATTTTAATAACTTGTTCATTAGCGATAATTCCCCGTTAAATCTTCCATTGTAATTCCTTGTGGCTGATAGAGCACTTTAATTTGAGTGATGACATTGCTTGAGCCAATTTCTATCATCTTTTTATTCATTTTACTAATGACTTGAAATAGTTCATCCATGTCACCTTCCATCGTTGTTTCTAACGGATGAACTTCATATTTAACACCAGATTCTTGAATGACTTTAATGGCTTCGTCTACATATGGAATTACATTTTCCCCATTTTTTGTTTTTGGAATGATTTGTACACTAATTAATGCATTTGCCATTATTCTTCTCCTCCTTCAGGCAGAAATTCATTCGTAAATGCTTTGTCTGCGTCAAGTTTTTTCTCTAGAAGCTTGTTGTCATACATCCAATCAGAATAGTTCTCCCAAACAGACAGCTTTTGTTCTCCCCAGCGAGGTGCGTCATCTTGGTATTTGGATGCAAGCCATTCCTGGCTTTTCTTAACAAGCTCTTCATCTAAATCAGGTGCATGTTTAAGCAGGATGGAAGCTGCATCATCCGGATTGTCTATCGTGTATTCATAACCTTTAGTTGCTGCCTTCAGGAAAGCCTTAACTGTTTCTGGCTTGTCTGCGATCATTTTCTCGTTTGTTGAAAGAACAGGTGTGTAGTAATCAAGCTTATCACTGTAATCAGTTAAATAAATCATATTGATTTTTTCGCCGCGCAGCTCTGCCTCAACTCCAGTCCAGCCGTAATAAATCCAGGCGAAATCTATGTTTTGCTTCATTGCAGTGAAATAGTCAGCATCTCCGATATTAACAATATCTACATCTTTAATATCAGCATTGTCCTGTTTCATAAGGGAAGCGATGACAGAAGCTTCGACTTCTGAACCCCACCCGCCGTATGTTTTGCCCGCAAAATCTTTAGGTGATTTAATATTATTTTCTGCAGGTGAAGCAAAACCTGATGTATTATGCTGGATGATTGCTGCGATTGATACGATTGGCACACCCTGGACTCGTGCCTGTGTGATTCCTTCCTGATAGCTGACTCCAAAATCAGCTTTTCCAGAAGCGACTAAAGAATCGGCGCCTGATTCGCCTGGTGTGATGATGTCAACATCAAGCCCCTCCTCTGCAAAGTAGCCTTTTTCCTCCGCAGCATAAAGTCCTGTGTGATTTGTGTTTGGTGTCCAGTCCAGAACAACAGTGATTTTTTGTTTATTGTCTTTCCCTTGTTCTTTGCTGTTTTCCGTTGTGTTGCTGCAGCTCGCTAAAAGCAGGACTGCGGCAAAAGCCATTAAAGCTTTTTTCATATATGCTCCTCCTATAGGTAGAAAAAAAGGTTGGAACCTGTGAAATAAGTAGGGAAGTAGCGGACTCTAAAAGAAAATGAGTTTAACGCGAGCCGCTAACTGTTTCAAAAACGAAAAAAAAGTTCAAGTCTAATGAACCTGAACGCTTTAAATACATAGGTATGTAAAGAATGTCCGTTTCCTACGCTGGTATTACCCAGATCAGGTTCAAAGGGTTTTTATCTTGCGGATAATTCTCAACCAGCAACACTGGTTCCCCTAGTAATTCTTTTTTTCTAATTCTGTTTTCTTTGCTTATTATAGCAGATATACATGGCTTGTCCTATATCTTCCACCATTAAAATCAATTTTCCTTGTTATCCTTCCAGTTCTTAAATGCAACTAGCTCCTGATTGACAGCAGAAAGGACGTATTTTAACACCAGTACATCGTCAACAATTCCAATTCCGAAAATAAAGTCAGGAATAATGTCCAAAGGGGACAGAAAGTATAAAAGCCCAGCAACAACAAGTATCATTGATTTCTTGCTGATTTGCCGATATGTCCCGTCTTGGTAGGCCCTAA
>JAPSHL010000231.1 GCA_031179905.1 Bacillus sp. (in: firmicutes)
GGTAAACCTTGCCAAGCTTTGTCATCGTAGCTGTAGACAGCATATTCAAGATCATTTTTTGAGCAGTTCCCGCCTTCAGCCTTGTCGAGCCTCTAATCACTTCAGGACCTGTCGGAGCCTCAATCCTAATGTTACATATCGATGATAGTACCGTTTTTTCGTTATTGCTGATCCCAACTGTCAAGGCTCCGATTTGTGCTGCATGCTTGGCTGCAGCCAGAACGAAAGGCGTTGTTCCGCTGGCCGTTACCCCTATAACCACATCATCTTTTGCGAGAGAGTGACTATTCAGCGCAGCAATTATCCAGTTATCATCATCTTCTGTTTCTTCAAGGGAATTCCACATCGCTTCATATCCGCCGGCAAGGAGGGGAACCCACCTGCTTTGTGGGATCGAAAATGTCGGGACTAGCTCTACTGCGTCAACTACGGCCAATCTCCCGCTCGTCCCTGCCCCGACAACAAAGCATCTTCCACCGCGCTTCCATCTGTCAGCAATTCCATCTACTGCAAGACTTATTTCAGCAAGTGCCCCGCGAACTGCCGTTGCAACCCCTTCATCCTCCTTGTTCATAAATTGAACGATTTCTAACGATGTCCATTCATCCAAATGGAGACTGTGCGGATTTCGCTGTTCGGTACCTCTTAATTCGTCCATAGTTTCACCTCTTCATCTCGATGACAAATTTATAGCGATCTCCTCTGTATATAGATTTCACATATTCAAAGGCCGCACCATTTTCCAAGTAGCTGAAACGCTCAATGAGCAGAACAGGATCACCCTCATCTATTTCCAATAAAGAGCATTCGTTTTTTTGAGCAAGTGATGACTCTAGCGTTTGGGAAGCATGGCTGATTTTGAGATTCAGCACATTTTCAATATAATCATAAAGAGATGCATGAACCGTGTTTTCAGTCAGATCAGTGATTATGTTTGCCGGTAAATAAGATATTTCTAGTGCCATCGGACTTTCATCAGCAAGCCTCAGCCGACTCACTTCATACACCGACACGTTTTCTTCTATCTTCAGCTTTGCAGCAATATTCTTGTCAGCGTTAATTTGCCGGAAAGAGAGGATCTTCGTTTGCGGCTTCAGTCCCCTTGAACGCATGTCCTCTGAAAAGCTCGTCAAACCAGAAAGCGGCTGCTCCACCTTCTGTGCTGCAACGAAGGTTCCTTTTCCTCTCTTTCTAACTAAAATACCTTCATTGACAAGATTATTAATTGCTTGGCGCACAGTCATTCTGCTGATATCATATTTCTCCGCGAATTCTCTTTCAGAACTGATTGGGTCCCCTGGATTCAGTCCCTTCACAAGCTCCTTGATTTCCATTTCCAGCTGAAAATAGATTGGAATATGAGAATCCTTAATAATCACCGATATACACTTCCTTCTTTATCTTTCAAAATTGCCAATGCCTCACTGTCAGCAATAATAGTTACATCTGGATGCTGTTTGAGGATAGATGCAGGAATATCCTCTGTCACGTCTGATTTGAACAGACTATACAAGATTTGGGCTTTTTTACTGCCTGATGCCAACAAGATAATTCTTCTGCTTTTCATTATGGTAGAGATCCCCATTGATATAGCATGTGTCGGTACATCATCACGATTTTCGAAATATCTTGCATTTGCCTCTCTCGTTGACTCTTCCAATTCGACAACACTTGTTCTAGAAGTAAATGGTGTACCTGGCTCATTGAAGCCGATATGACCATTTTCGCCAATACCAAGAATTTGCAGGTCCACTCCTCCTAATCTTTCTATCAACTGCTCATATTCAGCTGCATCTTGTTCGTATGGCGGTGTTTCTGCCTTTGGAAGATGAACATTTTCTCGGTTAATGTTAATATGGTCAAACAGATGCTTATCCATATAATAGGAATAGCTTTGGTCACTATTTTCCTCTAACCCAACATACTCATCCAAATTAACAGTTTTAATGCTTTCATACGATGTTTTATTTTGCGCAAAGTCCTCTGCAAGACGTTTATATGTCCCAGCAGGTGTCCCTCCTGTTGCCAAACCAAGAACAGCATCAGGCTTTTCCTTTACAAGTCTGATGATGGCATCTGCTGCCTGTTCACTCATTTTTTCATAGTTATCTACTTCAATCCATTTCATTTCATTGCACCTCCGGATTTTGCTGCGATTATTCCTCTGCAAATTGTCAAGACTACTTCATTATTCTCATCTAGTACAACTAAATCTGCATCCTTGCCTGTTTTAATACTGCCTTTCCTGTCCAAAACTCCAATCTGCTTAGCCGGATTATAAGCACCCATTATGATTACATCCTCTAATGAACAGCCTGTAAAAGCCATCATATTTGTGAGAGCATCATTCATTTTCAAAGTGCTTCCAGCAAGTGCCCCGTTTTCTAACAGAGCCTTCCCATCTTTTACAATCACTTTTTGACCGCCAAGTGAGGAAACTCCATCCTCGAGCCATTTTGCTCGCATGCTGTCTGTTATCAGAATAATTCTATCTTTCCCCTTTTGTTTAAAGGTAAGTTTGACGATTTCTGGATGAATATGGACTCCGTCAACAATCATCTCAGCGGTCAGTTCATCATGTAAAAGTACAGCACCTGCAGTTCCAGGGTCTCTGTGATGAAATCCTCTCATGCCATTATATAAATGAGTAACATGATTCATTCCTGCTTGTACTGCTTCGACCACTTCCTCATAAACAGCATCGGTGTGTCCCATGGAAGCGACAATGCCGTTTTCCTTTAAGTAGGATGCAAGTTTCAATCCATTTTCCTTTTCAGGTGCTAATGTCACTAGTCGAATCTGCTTATCCGCGAGATTATTCCAACTTTGGAAAAGATCAAGATCTGCCGTCTTAATTGCATCGAGGGGCTGTGCTCCTGCTCTTTTTTCACTAATGAATGGTCCTTCTAAATGAACTCCAAGAATTTCTGCTTGACCCGGTTTGTTTTCTGTCTTCATAAATGCTGCAATACTCTCGAGCGCAGACTCAATTTCTGCCTGCCCTTGTGTCATTGTCGTCGCCAAAAAGCTTGTTGTTCCCTCATATGGCAAGATACCGGCAATTGTTTTTAGTCCATCCTTTGAGCCATCCATTGCATCGGCATTTTTCGCCCCGTGGATATGAATATCAATCATTCCCGGAATAAGCTTACATCCTTTAGGAAATGCTATTGTCTGTACGTTCTCTGCTTTACCTTCTAACTCCACTGTTCTTCCAAATGATTGAATGTTTCCTTCCTCAATAAGCAAATAACCATCTGGGATAATACCCTCTTCTGTGTATATGGTTAAGTCTTTAAGAAGCAAGACCTCACCTGATTCCTTCATTGTCATAACATGATCCCTTCTGACTAAATTGATTCATCAACTATATAACTAGATGTCTAGACCAGTTATTTCAATATAAACCAATTCTATCAAATATTAAAAATAATGCATGGTTTATGTTAGATTATCTAACCCACTTTTTATAACGGTAATCAGAAACCGCTTACAAACAGATTATAAATCACGGACCATTATTTTGTCAATACGTCTATTTAGACTTCCCTTTTTTATAGATTTTATTTCGAAAACGAGCATAATTCTGTAAAAAGTGTATAGTTTTATACTAAATATTTCATAATGATGATGATAGCATAATTTAACTAACATCTGCACAATAAATACACTATAGAAAGCTTGGATGATAGATGAATAAACACTTTTTTTCGCTGAAAAACAAAAAAGCTGTCAGCAACTATGAGATTATCCAGCATGATGACAAGGCTCCATCCCCGCTCGTAACTGTCGTTACACCTGTTTACAACAATGACGCCACAATAAAAAAAACAATTGATTCTGTTCTGAATCAAACTTTAGGAGAAAAAATTGAATACATCCTCGTCGATGACGGATCAACAGATAAAACCCGCTCTATTCTTCTTGAATACAGTAAAAAGCATGCAAATATTAAGCTCGCTTTCTTAAAAAAGAATACGGGAACACCAGCCTTTCCAAGGAATTTAGGAATAGAGCTTGCTAAAGCCCCTTATATCTCCTTCCTTGATGCCGATGATTGGTTTGAGTTATCTGGGCTTGAAAAGCTTTATAAAGTGCTTAAAGAAACAAATGATGATTATATCGTAGGAAAAACAGTGAAGATTCGTACAGACGGAACAGCAATCGTTGGGGAGCATGAATCCAACAGGGAGCGAAGAAATGTCCCGCCAGTCGCTATTCCCCATATCTTTCATCATTTAGGACCAAGGGCGAGAATGATGAAAACGAGCATTATAAAGGATAACGATTTGCAGTTTCCTGCGATGAAATTTGCAGAGGATAAACAGTTTTTTATGGATGTGCTTGCTTGCTGTAAATCAATCTCCACAACAAAGGATGTGATTTACTACTTGAACAGGCAAAATGAAAATAAAGGATCGTTAACATCAAGAACGAATGTACTAGATAAGATGAAATGCAATCAAAAGGTTATTCGCTATTTTAAGGATAAAGACCTTGATCCTGTCATTAAAAAGATGATTCTTAACAGATTATATGAATTTGACTGCTTTACCGGCTTCATAAACCGTTACCATACTTTGCGAAGTGATTCTTCATCTTTTAAACAAAAAGCAAATGACTATCTGAAAAGAAAAGCCTATGTTTGGACAATGAAGAAAATATTAAGACCCGCAAACGATTTAGATTATGACATTAGCGACCATTTTTTTAAGCCTATTAATAAAGTATGTTATCAGCTCTTCAAAAAAGGTCAATATAAGGATATTGAAAAGCTTACCCGCTGGAATGCGGACACAAAAGTAAAGGAAATTCATTTCAAGGATGGTCAAACCTTTTTGGTGTCTCCATTAGCCGATCCTTATAAATATATCGAGGTTCCTATTCATGCAGAGCTTTCCGGCTGTTTGGCAGAGAATGACCATATCACCCTTCACTTAAAGGCTGCAGGAGCTAATATAACAGCAATTAATGAACTTCTTTTCCGGGACAGGCAGTCTGCTGCATCAGAATTTTCCCTTCCTGTTTCGGTCAATGAAAAGGGGGAAGTAATTTTAGTAGTACCGCTAGAGTGGCTGGGCACTCTTCCAAAATCAGTATATAATATTTATTTGCGCTACAATGACTATCAAAAGGTGCAATTGCATATCCCTGCACCAATAGATAGCTTAAAGAAACAGCAGTGCAAAAACTATCATTTCTATTCTACTGTTAACCAGAACCTTGCTTTGAAAGTCAAATAAGAACATAAAAACAGGATGCATCCTATTTTAGATGCATCCTGTTTGTTTATTATTCGTATTTTGGCAGCCAGCTTCCATGAGCTTCTATTAAGTCATCACACATGGAAACAATATCATCAATGGACAGTTCTGCTGCGGTATGGGGGTCTAGCAAGGCTGCTTGATAAATATATTCTTTTTTCCTTGTAACAGCAGCCTCTATTGTCAGCAGCTGTGTATTAATGTTCGTTCTGTTTAATGCAGCAAGCTGCTCGGGAAGCTCGCCAATATAGCATGGCAATATTCCGTTGCGATCAACTAAGCACGGCACCTCCACACACGCCTTCTCAGGCAGGTTGCTGATTAGTCCGCCTGTATTTAAAACATTTCCTCCAAATTTAAAAGGGATGTTTGTTTCCATTGCTTCGATAATTCTTGAACCGTATTCATGGGAACGTACATGTGTTAAATTGCTGTTATGTACAAGCTCCTTACGCATTTTCTCC
>JAPSHL010000033.1 GCA_031179905.1 Bacillus sp. (in: firmicutes)
TCCGCCTGTATTTAAAACATTTCCTCCAAATTTAAAAGGGATGTTTGTTTCCATTGCTTCGATAATTCTTGAACCGTATTCATGGGAACGTACATGTGTTAAATTGCTGTTATGTACAAGCTCCTTGCGCATTTTCTCCCAGTTTTCAATTTGCTGGACACAGCGGCGTGGATATTCGTCCAAAGGAATCTGAAAGCGGTCGATTAGTTCAGGATAGTTCCTTTTTATGAAATATGGATGGTATTCAGCATTATGCTCCGATGATTCAGTCACATAGTATCCGAATCTTTCCATAAGTTCAAACCGGATCATGTCAGAATGCTTTTGCAATTGCTTTTCCCTCGCAAGCCTTTTTATTTCTGGATAAAGATCCTGCCCGTCTGCTTTGACTTCCAAGAGCCAGGCCATATGATTAATGCCGGCAATCTTCTCCTCTACATTACTTGCTTTTATCCCTAATGATTTTAAAAGATGGGACGTACAAACTTGAACACTGTGACACAGCCCGACAGTCTTAACATTCGTGTAGCGCAGCATTGCACCAGTTAGTGCTGCCATTGGATTCGTATAATTTAAAAACAAGGCATCAGGACATACTTCTTCTATATCCTCTGCAAACTCAAGCATGACAGGAATGGTACGTAAACTGCGGAAAATTCCGCCGATGCCGACGGTGTCTGCGATTGTCTGACGAAGCCCGTATTTTTTCGGTATCTCAAAATCGATGACTGTGCTCGGCTTATACCCGCCGACTTGGATAGCATTTATGACATATTTTGCTCCTCGCAATGCTTCCTTTCGATTCGTATAAGCTTTTACAGTAACTCCGCAATTATAGTTGTTTCGTAGATTATTCAGCATATTTTCTGAATCTTTCAAGCGCACTTCATCAATATCAAACAGAGCAAACTCAAAGCCTTCTAGTGCAGGGACCATCATGCAGTCTCCTAAAACATTTTTTGCGAATACAGTGCTTCCTGCACCGATGAATGTTATTTTAGACATATGCTAATCTCTCCTTTATTCTTCTATAACCCTGCTATGCATGTTTACGCAGTATGTTCCTATACGCTGCCCTTACGTTCCAAGTAAGCCACAGTGCTATTGTGCTTCCTAAGAAAAACAAGAAGAAGCCGGCTAATCTGCTGTATGCAGCAAAAATCGTGATAGAGCCGATCACCATAATGGCGCTGTGTACAATCCGAGTAATGCTAATAAACAGCATACTTTTCAGCACTTCCCTTATCGTCTGTTTTTTTTCCACTAATAACGGAAATAAATATGGAAGCATGATGATATAAACAAATGCAATAGTCAGTAGAGTATATCTAAAAACTACAAAAATAGTACTCTCAGCTTGTAAAAAAAACTGGAAATCAACATACAGTAAGATACCGGCAAATAAAACGATTGCTCCTAGGATATTGGCCTGTTTAAAATACTCTTTGAACTTAGCAGCAAACACTGTGAACATTCGATCGTCCCCTTCTCCTTCCAGCCATTGTTTCGTTAAAGAAAACATGGCGGCAGTTGCTGGAAAGATCCCGAACAGGACAAGACCTGCTGCTGTAAACAACAGCCAGAGTATATTTACGTACAGCAGCCGGTAAATCCAAGTACACACATTCATCAGTTTGTTGATAAGATCACCTCATTTATAATGTTCCGACTTCTAAATCTGCCTATATCAGCCTTTAGAGCCAGTTAAGGCGATACCTTCAATAATTTGTTTTTGGGCAAAAATGTAAACAATTATAACTGGGATAATAGAGATTGTCGTTCCAGCCATCATCAGTGACCAGTCTGTAAAATACAAGCCCTTAAATGTATTCAGGAGCAGCGGCACTGTGAAGTTTTCCGGTGTGGTTAAATAAATCAACGGCTCCAAGAAGCTGTTCCATATCCCCATAAAAGCAAAAATTCCGAAGGCAGCAAGTGCTGGTTTAATCAGCGGCAAAATGATGCTTCGATATATCCGAATTGGGTTTGCTCCATCCAATACAGCTGCCTCAATCTGTTCATTCGGTATCCCCCTGATGAATTGCCGCAATAAAAATACACCAAATGCATTAAACAAACCAGCTGGAACAATCAAGGAAAGGTGTGTATCAATCCATCCAAATGCATCCATAATTAAGTATAATGGCACCATCGTTACTTGTTTTGGTATCATCATTGTCGCCAAGAACAAAATGAACAATAGATTGGAGCCACGGAAGCGCATTTTTGCAAATGCAAAGGCAGCCATTGAACACGTCAACAAGTTTAATAGAACTACGACTGCTGTTATATAGAAGCTGTTAAAGTAGGCTTTTGCAAATGGCATGGCAGTTAAGGAATTAGGATAGTTTTGGAAGTTGATTGGATTAGGGAACCATTTCGGCGGTACAAGAAATATTTGAGACATATCCTTCAGTGAGCTGCTTATTGTCCAAAGAAAAGGTGCAACCATTAAAAACGCACCAACAATCAGGATAAGATGAAGCAAAATTCGCATCAATGAGATTTTCTTCTTTGTTGGCAATGAGGCCACAGGCTTGGGGATTGTATTTACAGGTACGTCATTGATCTTCATAATGCACCCACCTTTTCGACATTTTGAATTGGATAAGCGTAAATGCTAGTATGATGACAAACAATACCATCGCTGCTGCCGAGCTGATTCCCATCTTGAAATCAACAAAAGCTGCTTCATAAATATGGTATACGAAAGTGTAGCTTGATTTAGCAGGCCCTCCACTTGTCATAACATAAGCCTGATCAAAGACTTGAAAAGAAGAAATAATTGCCATAATAGCAATAAAGAAGGTCGTCGGTGATAGCAGAGGCAAGGTAATATGGCGAAGCTTCTGCCATTTTGTTGCACCGTCTATTTCTGCTGCCTCATAATAGGATTTAGAAATCCCCTGCAGGCCTGCTAAAAAAATAACCATATTATGTCCTAGCCCCCACCAAATACTTAAGATAGCAATAGATGGCATGACCCACCTTGTATCTGTCAACCACATTGGACCATTGATGCCGAAGTTATCGAGAATTTGATTCAATATACCGAAATCTCCATTCAAAATCCACATCCATATAACCCCGATGGAAACAGAGCTTGTTACAACAGGCATAAAATAAAAAAGTCTGTAGAAATTTTTGCCTTTGATTTTATTGAGAGCTATTGCTACAGCTAAAGACAAGGCAATGCTTACAGGAATAACCAATATTGTATAATAGACCGTATTTCCTAAGGCCTTCCAAAAGTCTGGATCCTGAAATTGATCGATATAGTTAGCTAATCCTATAAACTCTTTAGCCCCAAACCCGTCCCATTTCATAAAGCTTAATGTCAATGTGAAGATTACTGGAATCATTGAAAATAATATCAATCCTATTAATTGTGGAGCTAAAAATGCATATCCCCAAAGATTTTGACGGCCTCTCATAAGTTCACCCACTTTTTTTAAAATTGAAGGTGAAGAAAAAATTCTTCACCTCACTCCATTGGCATTTTATTCTGTCTTATGTTCTGCAATCATTTCCTTCGCTTTCTTCGTAAGTTTGTCTACTGTTGTCTGTGCATCATCTTTGCCAAGATACATTAAGTCCATAATGTCATTGACTTCTTTATCCAGCCCTGGAATTGTCGACTGAATTGCATTTGCATAGCCTTTTTCCCTTGCTTCAATGATATAGTTGACATGCTCTGGAACATTGGAGCTAGTGATTGCCTCATCGATGCCATTAATCGAAGGAATGGCATTTCCTATGCCATTTAAACGCTGCTCTTGCCCTACTTTAGATGTGTAATAAGAAACAAATTTCATCGCTTCTTCTTTATGCTTTGAATCCTTGTTCGCAGCTAGATAAGCAGTCGGAATTGCCACAGGCTCTTGTTTATTTTCTGTATTGGATGGCCATGAGATATAATCCCACTCTAATGATTTATTTTCATGGAATAATGGTGTGAACCATCTGCCTGCAGTAACCATGCCAACCTGCCCGGACATAAACATCGCTTCAGAGCCTTGCCCTTTCGGCAGAGATCCTGAATAAGTGAAATTCTTGCCTTTAATCATTTGCTCTAAGAAAGACATCGCTCCAATCCCTTTTTCATTTTGATCTAAAACAAAATCACCTGTCTCTTTATTGTAAATCTCTCCACCATTAGCCCAAATCCAGCTGAAAAGTGTATTCCAGGAGTTATCAACAATTAATCCGTATTTTCCGCCGTCACGCAAGGAATCTGTCACTTCTTTCATAGCATCGAAGTTCCATTTTCCCTCATCATAAAATTCTTGGGGAGACTTAATTCCCAGATCCGAGAACAGCTTTTTATTGTAATAAATGAGCATCGGATTGCAATCAACTGTGATGCCATAAATTTCATTTTCTTTTTTAGCTGCTCCCCATAAACCTTCTGCAAATTCATCAGGTTTTGCATAGCTTTCCGAGCTGTTCATAAATTCTCCAAGTGGTGCCAGCTTGCCTGTTTCAATGATTTTCGAAATATCACCATCACCAACATAAAATACATCTGGTGCTTGGCTTCCTTGCAGCTGTGTTTGCAGCTTTTGAATATATCCATCACTTGGAATTGGCACTAACTTAACTTTAATATTCGGGTTTTCTTTCATGAATCCATCAACCGCTTTTTGGTAAACCTTTATTTCAGCTGGATTTCCCCATGCTGAAAAGGTGAGCTGAACAGTATCGTCAGATCCTGAGGTGCCAGATTTGGAACTACAGCCTTGCAGTATTGGCACCAACACCAAAATCATGACGATAGTTAAGAGAATCAGCTTGCTTCTTTTCATGTTTCTTCCCCCTCGTTTCTCTGTTTGATTAATTGACTATTAAAAGAGGTCCCTACTCTCTTTAATAGATCCAGTCCTTACTCGTTTCGCAGCTAGAAAAAGGCAGACAAACTTGCAACCGCTTACAAAGATGAAGAAAAAAATTTGTATTACTATGATGTTCATAGGATAAATCTAAATAGCGCAGTATGTAAACGCTACCAATTACATGTTTAGTCTACGTGCCCATTGACTCTTTTTCAAGAATTTCTCTTACAAAAATTCCCCTATAATTCGAGTTACGAAGGGATTTTTGTCGCAACGTTGTTTGATTTCTTGTCCTGTTTCTTTTATTCTTTTAATGAAAACAGTTCCAAAAATAAAAGAGATGCTTTAAAATAAAAGAGAAGAAAAAATTTTTCTAAAAAAGTTATAATAATAAGAAATTTTTTTTGTTATCTTTTACTCTTAAACTAAAATCAGGATTTTATTTATAAAGGAGATTTAGTAATGTTTAAAGATTCCTTCTATTTAGGCGTTGATATTGGAACAACAAGTACAAAGGCAGTATTATTTGGCGAAGCCGGCAAAGTAATCAGCATGCATCATGTTGAATATCCACTTTACAGCCCTGCACCTGCCATTGCTGAGCAAGAACCTGATGAAATCCTTTCTGCTGTAAAGGAATCCATCCAGACAGCATTGAAAAAAGGCAATATCCAATTGGAAAAACTTAAGCTTGTTTCCTTCAGTGCTGCCATGCACAGCCTTATTGCTCTTGATGATAAAAACAAACCACTGACTAAATGCATTACATGGGCAGACAGCCGCTCAGCGAGTTGGGCAGATAAAATTAAGAATGAATTGAATGGGATGGAAATATACAAGCGTACAGGCACTCCCATCCACCCTATGTCTCCCCTTACGAAAATTGCATGGCTGCGTGCAGATCATCCAGAGATTTTTTCAAAAACAGCTAAATTTATCGGCATTAAGGAATATATCTTCCATCATTTCTTTGGGGAATTCATTGTCGATTACTCTATTGCTTCTGCTACAGGGTTGTTTAATCTTGAACAGCTTGACTGGGATAAAGAAGCACTTGAAATAGCTGGGATTACTTCGGAACAGCTGCCTTCCCCTGTTCCGACTACTCACTTTGTAACAGGTCTGAAGGAGGAGCTTGCTTTAGAGCTCGGCCTCTCTCAAGAGATACCATTTATTGTTGGAGCTAATGACGGAGTTCTTTCCAATCTAGGTGTAAATGCAATTGACCCTGGAGTAGTAGCAGTTACAATCGGTACAAGCGGCGCCATCCGAACGGTAACAGATAAACCAGTAACTGACCCAAAAGGCCGTACTTTCTGCTATTGCCTTACGGAAAATCATTGGGTGGTCGGCGGCCCTGTCAATAACGGCGGAATGACATTCAGATGGGTTCGTGATGAACTGGCTTCATCTGAAGTAGAGACGGCAAAGCGATTAGGCATTGATCCATATGAAGTGTTGACCAAGATCGCTTCCCGTGTCCTTCCAGGAGCAGATGGACTTTTGTTTCATCCATATTTAGCAGGCGAAAGAGCTCCCCTTTGGAATTCAAATGCTAGAGGCTCCTTTTTTGGGCTTGGTCTTCACCATAAGAAAGAACATATGGTCAGAGCCGTGCTTGAAGGTGTCATCTTAAATCTATATACTGTGATGCTAGCGTTGCAAGAGGTAATTGGCGAGCCAAAGCAAATCCAAGCCACTGGCGGTTTTGCCCGCTCGGAGCTCTGGAGGCAAATGATGGCTGACATCTTCAATCAAGAAGTGACAGTACCAGAAAGCTTTGAAAGCTCCTGCCTCGGCGCAGTTGTCCTCGGCATGTATGGATTAGGAGAAATTGAAGATTTCAGCATTATGAAGGAGCTTGTCGGCAGCACACATGCACATAAGCCTATTAAAGAGAATGTTGTTATTTATGAAGACTTAGCCCCAATTTTTATCCGTATCTCCAGATTGCTTAATAATGAGTATGAATACATCGCTGACTTCCAGCGCAAATGGGTTAAATAATAACCGATAAAGGCTGCAGCATAATGCTGCAGCCCTTTTAATTGTTACTTCTTTTCTACACTATGGCCCCCGAACTCATTTCTTAATGAAGCTACTACTTTTCCTGTGAATGTATCCTCTTCTAACGAACGGTAGCGCATCATAAGCGACAAGGCTGTAACAGGCATCGCCACTTGCAGATCCAGTGCTGTTTCAAGCGTCCACTTTCCTTCTCCTGAGGAATGCATGACTCCTTTAATGCCTTCTAGCTTCGGATCTTTTGAGAAGGCGTTTTGTGTTAATTCCATAAGCCATGAACGAATAACAGAGCCATTATTCCAGACTTTCGCAACTTGCTCATGGTCAAAGTTGAATTGACTTTTTTCCAGCAATTCAAATCCCTCAGCAATCGACTGCATCATCCCATATTCAATTCCGTTATGTACCATCTTCAAGAAATGTCCGCTGCCAACTTCTCCTGTGTATAAATAACCATTATCTACACATATATCTTTAAAAAGGCTTTCTACACTTGAGAATACGTCTCTGTCTCCACCAATCATCATGCAGGCCCCATTTCTCGCTCCACTTGTCCCTCCGCTTGTTCCGACATCAAGATAATGGATACCTTTCGCCTTAAGGTCGACAGCTCTCCGCTTTGTGTCCTGATAATGAGAATTGCCCCCCTCAATAATAATATCCCCTTCTTCTAGCAAGCCGCCCAGCTCTGCTATGACATTTTCTGTTATCTCCCCAGATGGAACCATCACCCAAATTACTCTGGGACTTGGTAAATTAACTGCTAAATCCGATATTTTGCTTACACCAACAGCTCCAGCCGCTGAAATTTTTTCTACAGCGCTTACATTTACATCAAAAGCTGTTACACTATAATTATGGTCCAATAAATTCTCTGCCAAATTGAAACCCATTTTCCCTAATCCTATTAATCCAATATTCATTATTTAACCGCTCCCTTATGAAAAAAATTTTCTCACTTCACTTTATTATACGAAATTTTTTTCATAAATGAAAGCGTATTAAAAAATATTTTTTCTAATTTTAAATATGCTATACTATACTTATAATATGTCGAAAGGAATAAAATAATATGGCACAAAACTGCTTAGGAAAAATCCGTTCCTATTATGCAAGATTAAGTGAAAAAGAAAAAAAGATTGCAGATTATATATTAGAGAACCCTGAAAAAATTATACACAGCACAATCAATGAGCTAGCAGAAGATTTAAACGTCGCTGATGCTACTGTATTTCGATTTTGCAAACGAATAGGGTTTAAAGGCTATCAAGCGATGAAAATTGCCCTTGCATCAGAAATTATTGAACCTATTCAGCACATCCATGAAGAGATTAATGAACAAGATAATGTAAAAACTGTCACAGAAAAGGTCTTTATGTCGAATGTTCGCACACTGGAAAATACTTTACAGCTCGTAAATGGAGCATCTATACAAAAAGCGGCAGATTTTTTACTTGCGGCGCACCGTGTGGAGTTTTATGGAACTGGAGGATCAGCGGTAATTGCAATGGATGCTTTTCATAAATTTGTGCGCACAGGAATAAAAGCGTTTACATTTATTGATTCTCACTTTCAGCTTATGTCTGCATCCCAGCTTTCCGAGCGTGACGTTGCCGTCATCATCTCCCATTCTGGGACTAATAAAGATACAATCAATATTTTAAAAACAGCGAAAACAAATGGGGCCAAAACAATCAGCATTACAGGTTATCCAAAATCACCAATCGCACAGCACGCGGATGTAGCGCTGTTTACAAGCTCTGAGGAAACTGAATTCAGATCTGAGGCACTTTCCTCTCGGATTGCTCAATTGAGTCTCATTGATGCCCTTTATGTCAATATGATGATTTTAAATAAAGACACGGCCAATAAGTCTCTCAAGAAAATTAGAAATGCTATTTCAGATACAAGAATGTAACATAAAAAGGGTTCCAACTTAACAGCATTGTTAAGGTTGGAACCCTTTTTTTCTTATACAAACAGATCTAAAACTAATACTCCCGCAAAGGCAACGAATGAAAGTACCGTCTCAAGTACTGTCCATGTCTTGAATGTTTCCTCTACTGACAAACCTAAGTATTCCTTTACCATCCAGAAACCAGCATCATTAACATGGGAGAACATTAAGGATCCTGCTCCAGTTGCTAATACAAGCAGCTCCACATTAACTCCAGACATTCCTGCGATAATTGGAGAAACAATACCTGCAGCTGTCGTTAAAGCGACTGTCGCAGATCCTGTAGCAATCCGAATAAGCCCTGCAATCATAAATGCTAAAACTAACGGAGACAGGGACAAGCTTTCAGACATATTACCAATTGTAGTACCAACACCACTGTCAATCAGTACTTGTTTAAAGGCACCGCCAGCACCGATAATCAATACAATTGACCCAACTGGCAGGATACATTCTTCTGTAAACTTTTTCAGCTTATCCTTGCCAATACCTTGTTTAAATCCAAGGAAATAGAAAGCAAAGAACACAGCAAGCAGCAGTGATACTAATGGGCTACCAATAAACGCCAATGCATTTTTAACATCATCAGTAAGGAACTTCATATATGGTGCAGCAGTTCCGATAATCATCAAGATAACAGGCAGCAAGATGGAGAAGAAAGAAATACCTACACTTGGCAGTGACTTTTCATCCTTTTCCTCCACTTTAACTAATTCTGGCTGACCTTTCGGATGGACACGTTTATGAATATATTTTGCAAAAAGCGGTCCACCAATGATTCCGGCAGGCAATGCAATGATTAAGGAATAAAGCAATACTTTCCCTAAATTTGCATCAAAAATTCCAATTGCTGCAATTGCACCTGGATGCGGCGGAACTAATCCATGAACAATTGAAAGTCCGGCAATCCCTGGCAAAGCAATCAGCAGGATATTTTTCTTTGTTGCTTTCTGTATAGAAATAACAAGTGGAAGCAATATTAAAATACCGACTTCGAAGAAAACTGGAATTCCGATAATAAACCCAGAAAAGAACATCGCCCATGGCAGTTTCTTTTCACCAAAAACCTTTACAAAGAAATTAGCTATTTGCAAACCTGCCCCAGATTCGGACAGCATTTTTCCAAGTATTGTTCCAAGCGCCAAAATCCCAACTAAATGGCCTAATACGCCACCTACTCCCGTCTCATAAGCGCTTACAATTTTATCCCAAGATAAGCCTGAACAAATGGCTAAAAATAAGCTCGCTACTGTTAAGCTGATAAAAGCATGCCATTTAAACAGGGAAACTCCTAATATAACAAGGACAATTGAAACTAATGTGATAATTAATAAATAGGCATCCATTGATGTACCCCCTAGTCAGAGTTGTTATTGTAAGTGTTTTCATTTCTTATATTCTTATTATACGAAAAAAAATTTCTTTCATCAACTATTATTTTCGAAAAAAATATTTTAACAATTTTGATTGTTCATTATTGCTTGCTATCTTCGTTTTTTTTCGTTTCTGAAAAGTTTTAGCATAAAAAAAGAGAATTAATAAACAATAAAAATGATAAAAATAAAAATCTACCAAAATGGAGGTATTTATCTTGTATTTCTATAAAGAGGATTTAATTAACGTTATTGTCCCCGATAAGCCAGACCCAGCTGCAGCAAAAGTACTTCAAGAAGCATTAGGCGGAAGATTTGGAGAAATGAGAACAATGATGCAGTTCTCTTTCCAAAGTGCTAACTTCCGTGGAAAAGCTAAGCAATATCGCGACTTAATCCGCGGTGTATTCCTTGAAGAGCTTAGCCATGTGGAGCTCGTTCAAACAACCATTAACCAACTGCTTAATGGTTCCGGCGATATCGGTGTTGGCTCTGTCGGTGAAAGCACAGAACCACTTCGTGTTGCAACAGAAAATGTGAATCCACACCATTATATTATGGGAGCACAAGCATCTCTTCCTGTTGACGCTGCAGGAAATCCATGGAACGGTAACTATGTATACAGTCATGGGAACTTAATTGCTGACCTTCTTGATAACCTAGTTTTAGAATCAACAGGTGTTTTGCAAAAATCACGTTTATATGAAATGAGCTCCAATAAAACATTCCGTGAAACGTTGGCGTTTTTAATTGTCCGTGACAACGCACACCAAAATGCCTTTGCGAAAGCACTTGAAACACTAGGCGTAAACTGGGCTAAACTATTCCCTGTTCCAAACTATGACATCAACAAATACCCAGAATGCCGTAAGTATGTAGATTTAGGATTCCATAATGCTCAATTCAACTTCCGTCTTGATGACACAAGAATCGGTGAAATCTTTCAAGGCGAGTCACCAAGCAGAAATAAAGGAGAACTCAAAGTAGTTGAGCCTCCTCAAGGCTATCCAGTCCCTGAACTTCCTGATATGCCAAATGAGCACAGCCCAGGATTATATGATTTAAATAGTTGATTGTTTAGACCCTTTTTCGATGAAAGGGTCTTTTTCCTCTTTATAAAACCGCGTTCCTTCTATTTAAATATACCTTCACATCGTTCATCATTTTCTCATCATTTTTTTAACTTCTTTTAATGATACTCCTAATAAACTATGCGAAGATAGCTCTTGCGATATAGTTCGTATACGAACTATTTTTGACAAGGTATTAATTCCAGCATTTTTTGTGTCTGGTTGGGTATTTTATTTCTTAAGGGAAAAGGAGGCATGGCGTGAAAGAAGCTTTAAATAATGAGCTGATTCGATCGTACGCAAGAATAAGCAAGGCGTACTATCAGCTTCTAAAGGAAGATGCAGATCGGATGGGTTTGACTGCTGTGCAGCTTAAAGCATTATACCGAGTTTCATTTCAGCCCAATATAAGCTTAGGCGAGCTTGCCGAAAAATTACGTCTGACAAAAAGCACAGTCAGCGGGGTTATTGACCGCCTTGTGCAGCAAGATATGATTGAACGAACAACACAAACGACTGACAGAAGAGCTGTCAATCTACATTTGACAAAGCTAGGGTATGAAAAATTGGAAGCACTGATGCATTCTGACTCCGTCGTTGCCCGCAAAATAAAAGAAATAATGCAATTTCCGGATGAAGATATACAAAAACTGCTTGAATTAAACAACAAAATTTTAGCGATTCTCAATTCTAAGGAGGACTTTCAAGAATGAATGCAAGACGCATGATACTTATTAACATCATCCTACTAGTTGTCTTAGTAGGCGGCGGTTTTACAGGCTATTATTTCTATGACAAATCGGTTTCATACATCTCAACAGATAATGCACAAATCGCTGGACAGCAAGTAAGCATTGCAGCACCTGCAACAGGTAAATTGACGGACTGGAGCGGTGATGTCGGCGAAAAATTCGGCAAAAATGAAAAAATCGGTACTGTTGAAGTTACAACAGAAACTGGAACATCAAAAATCAATGTTAATGTTCCTGCTAACAGTACGGTTGTACAATCTTCTGCAGTAGAAAATTCATTCGTGGCAGCAGGTACTTCTCTTGCTAAAGCATATGATATGAACAATCTTTGGGTAACAGCAAATGTTGATGAAACAGACTTAAATGATGTAAAGGTCGGCCAAGACGTTGATCTTTATGTAGATGCATATCCAGACACAACACTTACTGGTAAGGTTGATTCTTTAGGCTTAGCAACATCAAGCACTTTCTCTTTGCTTCCTAGCAGCAATTCTTCAGGCGACTACACAAAAGAAACACAAGTCATTCCTGTAAAAATCTCGATTGATAACTATGGTGGTTTAGATTTAGTACCTGGTATGAATGTAACTGTGCGAATTCATAAGTAGGTGATGACGATGACGATATATATCGCAAGCTACGCAGTTATCAGCATTATATTGCTCCTTACTATTAATTACCTAATTAGGAAACAAAGCAGGAAGCCAAAACAGGCAAAAATGAGCAATCATGAAAAGGATGAACCAATCCTAAATAAAGAAGTACCGCAAAGCCCCATCGGAGAAGAGAGTCCGATGGATGACGCAATAAATGACACATTATCAAAGTCTGCGATTACAGAACCAGCTTTAGAGTATGTCAGTGATCCAGATGATGCCGAAAAACCCGGCGAAGAAGAAATACCTACAAAAGAAAAAACAATAAAAGAACAATCAAAGGTTGACTTTGAAGGCAGCAAAGGCAAAATTATTGCTGCTGTTATGCTTGGCGCATTCGTCGCCATTCTTAACCAAACATTATTGAATGTTGCCATCCCCCATATAATGAATGACTTGAACGTATCAACAAGCACTGTTCAGTGGCTGACAACAGGTTATATGCTGACAAATGGTATATTCATTCCGATTACTCCTTTTTTAATCAGCAAGCTTGGCACGAGAAAATTGTTGATCCTTGCTATGTCAGCATTTACTATTGGATCGTTAGTTTGTTCCGTATCCACAGGATTCAGTATGTTGATGATTGGACGCGTTATCCAGGCAGCCGGAGCAGGTGTAATTATGCCGCTTCTGATGACAACATTCTTAACCATCTTTCCGCCTGAAAAACGAGGAACTGCAATGGGTATTATGGGTGTTGCCATGATTTTTGCTCCTGCTATCGGTCCGACACTATCAGGCTGGCTTATCGGACATTATTCATGGAGAGTGCTTTTCGATCTAGTCATTCCTTTTGGTATTATCGATTTAATTATCGCTTCCATTTGGATGAGAGATGTTACACCACGTACAAATCCAAAATTTGACCTTTGGGGCTTTATTACTTCCTCTATCGGATTAGGCTTTTTACTGTATGGTTTCAGTGAAGCAGGAAACGATGGCTGGGACAGTAGTGTAGTTGTCCTCTCTCTATTCATCGGAGTTGTGTTCTTAGTTCTTTTTGTTTGGCGTGAATTCACAACAGACGTACCGATGCTTGATTTAAGAGTATTCAAATACGATATTTATGCTTTAACTACTGTTGTAAGCATGGTTGTTAATATGGCAATGTTTGCTGGGATGATCTTGCTTCCTGTTTACTTGCAAAACATCCGCGGCTTTACAGCATTGGATTCTGGTCTATTAATGCTTCCAGGTGCGATTGTTATGGGTATCATGTCGCCGATTGCCGGTAAGCTGTTTGACAGATTCGGTGCAAGACCGCTCGCAATTATTGGACTTGTCATTACTGTATTGACAACATGGGGCTTTACACAATTGACGATGCAAACAACATATGCACATATCATGATGCTCTATATTTTCCGCATGTTCGGAATGTCGTTTATTATGATGACCGTTATGACAGAAGGAATGAACCAGCTGCCAATGCATTTAACGAGCCATGGTACAGCTGCATCCAATACAGCAAGAACAGTTGCAGGAAGTATCGGAACAGCATTCCTTGTTACTGTCATGACAAACAGATCGACTTATCATACTGCTAATTACAGCAATATTATTACAAGTGATAATCCGTTTATTGCCGAAAAAATGGCTCAGCTTGGTCAAGGTTTTGCAGCATTGGCTGGGATTCCTACAAGCTCCGGTCAGGCGCTGGCTATATCTTCTATCTATGGGAAAGCCGTTCAGCAAGCGACGATTGACGGAATTAACGATGCTTTTATCGTTGCTACAGGTATCTCAGCAGTAGCTCTTCTTTTAGCATTTTTCATTAGAAGATCTACGCCTAGAACAAAATCTAAATAAAAAAACGAGGCTATGATGAGATATCATAGCCTCGTTTTTATTGCTTACTATTAGCCAAGAATGTTATAGCCTGAATCTACATAAACTATTTCGCCTGTAACCCCTCTAGACAGCTCACTGATCATTGCCAATGTCATGTCTCCGACTTCATCCTGTGTTACATTTCGTTTCAATGGCGCAGATTCTTCAATCTTATGAAGAATCTCATTGAATGACCCGACACCTTTAGCAGCCAGTGTGCGAATTGCTCCAGCAGAAATTGCATTAACACGGATATTATCCTTACCCATTTCCAATGCTAAGTATCTTACAGAAGATTCAAGTGCTGCTTTAGCGACACCCATAACATTATATCCACCTACAGCACGTTCAGCTCCAAGATAGCTCATTGTCGTGATAGACCCGCCTTCTGTCATAAAAGGCTTCGCTTCCCTTGCTACAGCAATTAATGAATAGCTGCTTGTATCCTGTGCAAAAGCATATCCTTCTCTTGATGTATTAATGAAATCTCCTTTTAAATCTTCTGCATGAGCAAATGCAACAGAATGAACGATTCCATGGATTACGCCAACCCTTTTCCCGATTTCCTGAAAGGCATTTTTTGTGCTTTCATCACTATTTACATCGCATTGCACAATTGTTTCAGCATTATAGTTGTTATCTGCCAACAATTTGTTTATTTTTGCGAGAGAACGATCAAGTCGGTATGTAAATATAAGGTTCGCACCTGCTTTAAATAATGATTTAGCCACACCCCAAGCAAGACTACGCTCATTTGCAACGCCCATAATGACGATATTTTTGCCTTTTAGCTTTAATAAATCTTCCATATTGTCCTCCTAGTTCGACAAGTCTATCCATAATATTACACCTAGTTTTAGTACTTGGTTCTAATAGTATTATAGCACAAACAAAACTAAATTAAATAAGACCTCGCATTGTTAACTCCGATGCCTAATCTCCATTATTATGGCTCATACAGTAAAGGAGCATGTTACAAATTCCTAATTTCATTCCGTATCCATTGCTTCAAGCAGCTTGATATAGTTCCTATAATCAGCTCTTTATCAATCAATAAAGGGATAAAACGGGCGCACCGAAACAATACTAAGTTTATGTGGTTGTTGGGAGGTGAAGTAAGCTTTGACCAAACTTACAATGAAGGAACTGGCATTTATTGAGGATGAGATACGTGCAGAATCGATTACAGCTAAAACACTGAATTGGTGTGCAGCACAATGTAATGATGAAACATTAAAAAGCACATTAGAAGCAATGGCAGAAACGCATCAGTTAAAGATTGCCGACCTATCCCAATATTTTAACAGGACGTCAAATATTCAATAGACTAATGGGAAAGGATTGATAATATGCCTAATAATATTGAAGGCCGCGGACTGACTGACCGGGAATTGCTCCAGCTTTGTTTAGAGCTTGAAAAAGGGCGCTGCCACAGCATCAACAGCATCATGCTTGAGACAAAGCATCAAGGACTTCGTGAAATTTACAAGGAAGCTTTTAACAATGCCAGCACGAACCAATACGAACTTTTCAAAATCATGGATGAAAAAAGCTGGTATAAAACAGAATTAGCTTCCTTAGAACAAATCAACAAAGTACAAGAATTAATGCAAAACAATCTTCATCCAGACGACCATTTCAAGTAACTTGCTTATTAAAGCGTGCATAAGATTGCACGCTTTAAAACAATAAACAGTTTAATAAGGCCTCCACTTTATGAGAACTCCCCTTCCCTTCCTTTTGAAAAAGCTATAAAAAAATTATCAAATAAAAGGCATTAGATAAGGCATTGTAAGAAAAAATAAAACGATTAGATAGAACATGTCACCTTTCCAATAATTAAGTGGAAGATAAAATAAAAACAGGCTCCAAAAAGGATTCAGCCAAGGGAACCCCTGTAGCGCAAATCGATATCCACCGATTTCAAAGGAAAAACAAAAAAAATCAGATCCAGTTATCCTTTAAAGAAAATTTTATAGTCCTTGTTATTAAGCTATGCAAGCTCTTTCATATTTGAAGACACAACTGTTATGAAAGAACTAATTCACTTAGCATTTAAAAGGGAAATATTAATCAATTAAAAATCACATCTGTACAATTTTGCGTTTATTTAGTATGATTTTAATTATGTTTAATGTCAGATTATCTTACATATAAACAATGTTTATGAAAAAGGATTTATTCATCCTAATTTCCCAACAAAGAAAAAGTACAAAAGGAGCTATATGAATGAAGATAAAAACACTATTTCCAAAGTTAATTTTGTTCTTTGTAGTTTTACTGACTACCTTAAGCATGCTTTCTCCAATTACAAATGTGAAAGCAGCAGAAAAAACATATCAGATTGCTACAGATATTACGTTTGCTCCATTTGAGTTCCAAGATACGAACGGTGAGTTTGTTGGAATTGATATGGATCTTGTTGCTGCAATTGCTAAAGACCAAGGATTTAAATATGAAATAAAACCACTTGGATTTAATGCTGCCGTTCAAGCGCTAGAATCAAAGCAAGTAGACGCAGTTATTGCAGGAATGAGCATTACCGATGAAAGAAAACAGAAATTTGATTTCTCGGATCCTTATTTTGATTCTGGAATCATCATGGCTGTTAGTAAAGATAATGACACTGTTACTTCCTACGATGACCTAAAAGGCAAAAAGGTCGCTGTTAAAACGGGAACAGAAGGTGCAAGCTTCGCTGAAAGCATTAAAGATGAATATGGCTTTAATATTGTCACATTTGATGACTCTGCAAACATGTACGAAGATGTAAAAACAGGCAATTCTGTTGCTGTATTTGATGATTATCCAGTATTAGCTTATGGAATTAAACAAGGCAATGGCTTAAAAACAGTTACAGATAAAGAAGCAGGCGCTTCTTACGGATTTGCCGTTTCTAAAGGTGAGAACACGGAACTGTTAGAAATGTTCAACACAGGTCTTGCTAACTTAAAAGCATCTGGTGAATACCAAAAGATAATGGATAAATACTTGGAAACAGGCTCTGACACTGCTGTTGAAGAAGACACTGGATTTTTTGGTCTTCTAAAAGAAAGTATGCCAAGCTTGATGACAGGCTTAAAAATGACATTAATCCTTACTGTTGTTGCTTTAATTATTGCAACAATTGTTGGTATTGTCTTCGGATTAATGCGAATAGCAAAAAGTAAAGTACTAAGTACCATCGCAATGATTTATATTGATATATTCCGCGGTACACCATTAATTGTTCAAGCGTTCTTCATTTACTTTGGGATACCGGCTGCATTTGATTTCCGAATCACAGCATTTGTCGCAGGTCTCATTACATTAAGCTTAAATGCTGGTGCTTATATGGCTGAAATCGTTCGAGGCGGAATTCAATCCGTTGATAAGGGACAAATGGAAGCAGCCCGCAGCTTAGGACTTCCTTATGGCAAAGCCATGATGAAAGTAGTTCTTCCACAGGCTATCCAATTGATGATACCGGCATTTATTAACCAGTTCGTTATCACATTAAAAGATACATCGATCCTGTCTATTATTGGCATAAATGAATTGACACAAAGCGGTAAGATCATTATTGCAAGGAATTTAGAATCATTCCAAATGTGGATTATCGTTGGCTTGATTTACTTAATTGTTATCACGATATTAACTAAAGTATCAAATGTTCTAGAAAGAAGGATTAAAAATGGCAAAGCTTAAAGTGACCAATCTGAAAAAATCATATGGAAATCTTGAAGTTTTAAAATCGATTGATGTACAAGTCCAAGAAGGAGAAGTCGTTTGCCTTATCGGTCCTTCTGGCTCTGGAAAAAGTACATTGCTGCGCTGCATGAATATGCTCGAGGAAGTTACAAGCGGAGAAGTTGTTGTTAATAATCAAAAACTGACAGATAAAAACACAGATATCAACAAAGTAAGAGAAAATATCGGAATGGTATTCCAACACTTTAATCTCTTTCCAAACCTGACTGTCTTGGAAAATATTACACTTGCTCCTGTCGAATTGAAGAAAGCAACGAAAGCACAAGCAAAAGAACAAGCCCTCAAGCTTTTAGACCGTGTTGGTTTGAAGGAAAAAGCACCAGAAAACCCAGCAAAGTTATCTGGCGGACAAAAACAAAGGGTAGCAATCGCTCGAGCACTTGCAATGAATCCAGATATTATGCTGTTTGATGAACCAACCAGTGCCCTTGACCCTGAAATGGTCGGAGAGGTACTCAATGTTATCAAGCAATTGGCACAAGAAGGCATGACAATGGTTATCGTGACACATGAAATGGGATTTGCTAGAGAAGTAGCGGACAGAGTTATATTTATGGACGGCGGTTATATAGTCGAACAAGGTACTCCTCAGGAGATCTTCGGCAACCCGCAAAACGAACGGACGAAAGATTTCTTAAACAAAGTGCTTTAATTAATAAAAAAGAACGGCGTACCTCAGAAGGTACGCCGTCTTTTTTATTAAAATGCTGTCCACCCTGCATCTGCCGTAATCACTGTACCATTTACAAAGCTGGACTCTTCTGAAGCGAGGAATAGAGCAACATTGGCTACTTCTTCTGCCTTGCCGACACGAGGATTTACACCTAATCCTGGTTGAACTCTTCCCATTCCGAATGGATTAACATTCGTCATAGAAGCACTGATGTTAGTCTCCACGCCTCCTGGAGCAATCGCATTGCAACGAATTCCCTTTTGGGCATACATAAAGCCGGTATTTTTAGTGAAGCCTACAACAGCATGCTTGGAAGCTGTATAAGCAGCTCCTGCCCTTGCTCCTTGCAAGCCGCCGGCTGAAGCTACATTGATGATTACCCCGCTTACCTTTTCCAAAAATATTGGGAGAACCTTCCGTGTTGCCCTCATGACACTTGTTGTATTGACAGCAAATACTCTTTCCCAATTTTCGTCCAAAATGTCGCCAGCAGGCTCAAAATTATCCATGATTCCAGCATTATTCACGAGGATATCAAGTGTGCCATAGTTTTGTACTGTTGTATCTATAAGATTCTGTATATCCTCCTCAATTGCTACATTCGCTGATACTGCAATTGCAATGCCACCAGCTGCTTTTATTTCTTCCACTGTTGCATTTGCTGCATCAAGATTAATATCTGATACAGCTACTTTTGCTCCTTCCTTTGCATAAAGGAGCGCAATTTGTTTTCCCATTCCAGAACCTGCACCTGTTACGACAGCAACCTTATTTTCAAGTCTCATAATTATACCTCCATATATACGACTAGTAATCCGCTTTCATAATTTACGATTTTCACTACACTTATAGTATAATGACACTAAAAGATAAAGGACAATCAGCAAATAAAGCGATATTTGTCTATTAGTCAACAAATTAGCAAGAGTAATGCTGCCAAGTCCTTTTTTATGAACATTAGAGGTGGTATATGTCTAATAAAAATGAATACCTAGACAGACGAGTGCTCAAATCAAAACGGGCGTTAAAAGAAGCACTCCTTGCACTTATGCATAAAAAGAGCTTTAAGGAAATAACTATTACCGATATTGTTCAAAAAGCGGATTTGAATCGAGGCACATTCTATAAGCACTATACTTATAAGGAAGATTTGCTGCTTGAAATTATTGACGATATTATTATTGATTTGGTTGCTTCTTATCGAGAGCCTTATAAAAATTCCGAGACCTTTGAAGTTAGTAAATTGACGGCCAATGCCGTTAAAGTGTTCGACCATGTCCAAAAAAATGCAATTTTTTATAAGCTGATTATCGATATCGAACTGCTCCATGGGTTCCAGTATAAACTTTGTGAAATCCTTAAGGAATTATCGATTCAAGATTTTCATACACCTGCAATGGATTCCCCGATTGACAAGGAGATAGCTGCCAGTTATTATGCCTACGCCCTTTTTGGTATGCTCATCGAATGGATTAAAGGCGACTTTAAATACAGTTCAAGCTATATGGCAGAGCAACTATTGATAATCATCAATAGAAATACAACAGCTTCCGTAATTAAACCAAGTTTTAAAAAATAGAGCTCCCTCCTTACTGGGAGCTTTCTCTAAATCATATTCTTGTGATTTCTGACACACTATTTAACAAATGTTCAAATTTCAGACATAATATCTTGGCTTATTTGTGAATGAATTCACAAATAACGTTTTTCCTTCTTATTTTTTGCTATATTTAACTTGTAGGAAATATTGAAATAAAGGAAGGATGGATACTATGATTAATGGATTTATTAGAGAGAATAAGATTGCTTCCATTGTTTTAACTGTTATTCGTTTATTTCTTGGATATTCTTGGTTTAAATCTGGTTTCGGAAAACTGGCTGGTGGAGGATTTGATGCAAGCGGGTTCTTGACAAATGCGATTGAAAATCCTGTCTCAGGTCCTGATGGTGCCGTTTATGGCTGGTATACGAGCTTTATAGAAGGATTCGCTCTCCCGAATGTTGGACTTTTTAACATGCTGATTCCGCTTGGTGAATTGCTGGTTGGCTTAGGATTAATTCTCGGATGCCTGACAACGGCAGCGGCATTATTTGGAGTTGTGATGAACTTCTCTTTCCTATTAGCAGGTACCATTTCTCATAACCCTACAGATATACTAATGGGATTAGTCATTATGTTTGCTGGTATGAATGCAGGCTACTATGGACTAGACAGATGGGTTCTTCCA
>JAPSHL010000034.1 GCA_031179905.1 Bacillus sp. (in: firmicutes)
TGTATGAATTAAATTCATCTATTCGTTCTTTACACTTCCAGCTTTTTCACTTCCTAATTATTCTCAAAACATCAAATTGAATAAAAAGGTAAAATTTAATCATAAAATAAAAGAGTGGAGGATTACCAATTTTATTATTTCAGGCATAATGTCCTTCGATATAAAATTAGGATTAATACAATATGAAAGGTGACATAAAAAGCCGCAAGTAATCCCTCCCATAGGCAGGATACTTATAAGCTGCTTTTTATAAAGTCACCTTCCGTTAGCTTATAGCTCTAGTTCTCCCATTCTTAGGAGTTCTACAACAGCCTGTGAACGCCCCTTAACGCCCAGCTTCTGCATCGCATTAGAAATATGGTTGCGAACTGTTTTTTCGCTGATGAACAAATCACTCGCGATTTCCTTGGTCGTTTTGTCTTGGACCAACAGCTCAAAGACTTCTCTTTCCCTTTTTGTTAATAATGGCTTGTGAGTAAATTCATTCTCCTTCAAGTAGTGTAACCCTCCTTGCCTTTGCCAGCTATGAACTATGGGATGGGTATATTTTATAGTCTGAATATATTATGTGAGGAAAAGCGTTGTAGTGACTGGATTTCCTGAAAATGGACGGCATTTTTTATCGTTTTTGAAACCTGTCATTCATGCTTTCCCTTAGTACCAATTATTCCCTTACAATTCGCAGGACAAGGCATTACTTTTGCAATCTATGGTGTCCTTTAGTAACGTCCATTTTAATAAAATGGCTGCTGCGTGTTGTAGGGATGATATCCGTAATTATAATTAGAAGATCCATTATTTCGATTCTGCTGTCTCTGGACACATTCGTCTGTTGGTCCAATTACGATTGTTTCATTCTTCAATGGAGCAAGAGTTTTCTTCAATTGGACTGGATCAAGACAATACGTGTGTGCGAGCACTTCGACTGGTGTTTTAGTAAGGATATCAGAACCGAATATATATTCAGGGTACGGGGCGTCAAAGATGGCAAGCAAATGGGTTCTATCTTCTGAGGCTATTTCCCAATGCCACCAGCCTTGTGGAATATTGGCGACTTGGCCTGGTTTTATCGGGATATTGGATACCTTGTTTGTAAAAGGATTGATCAGTGAGACGACAGCAGATCCTGATATGCAGTAGACAAGTTCTGCAGCGTTTTGATGATAATGAGGCTCAACTACTCTTCCGCTGCTTAAGTAAATATCTAGTAGAGAAACCTCACCGAGAGTGTTTAACACATCCCTGCCTAATCGATTAATATAATTACCAGAGTTGCGAGTATTTAGACGATTCTTATTAACATCAGAAAAAAAACTGATATTAGGTTGGGTATAGTCCATGTAGGAAGTTGGCATCGCATACGGTCCCCATTTCTTGTTAAAGTGCTACAACGTATTGTATGAAAAATGGCAAAAAGCGTGACACTTATCCTAATTAAAAAGAAAGAAGGATGCCAATCAGGCATCCTTCTTCTTATGATATCTTATCTAATGTCAGCAAGAATCTCTCAAAATATGGCTTAACGATAAAATCCTTTGCACCGTATAATAACGCCGCGGTGACATTCCTGCTTTGGCCCATTGCAGAACAAATAACAATCCGTGCAGCCGAATCAAATTCGATAATTTTTTGCAACACTGTCAAACCGTCCATACAATCCATCGTCAAATCGAGGATGAGGATGTCCGGCTTCAGCTCTTTGTACACCGTGACAGCCTCACAGCCGTCGGCAGCTTCCCCAATGACTTTGTATCTGCTGTCTTTTAAAAGATTTTTTATGTATGTTCTCATAAATAAAGAGTCGTCTGCAATAACAACCCTGACTTCCAATGCAACCACTCCTAGTTCTAACTTTGGCAAACTTAAGAAAGGAGTAATTTGTATGTATACAGGAAACTAATCTTAGTCCCGGCAGCTCGGCTGCCATTGCATTCGCTTTAGGCCCGTGGCTTTGCGTCTTTTACTTTCGTAAAATTTGCCAATGAATTTATCATAGCATAGTATTTTTAATCTATATATATATTTATTGGATTACTATAGAATAAAATATTATAACAAGAATCTATACGTAAATAAGGTAACCAGGTAGAATGCACCTATGAAATGAAGGTTCTATTATTGCTTCTCTTAATTTATTTTATTATTGTTTATTTCCTTTACCACCGGCTGGTTTGAATTACCGGTTTTCTATGTAGCAATCATTTACATACTGTTTACCGGGTTGTTTGTCTATTGCGCTTTATATCCATTCTCCTTTGAAAAAAGAGTGGATATAATATTACAAGCATTAAACAGAGCGAGAAGCCCTCAGCAGCCATTTCTCTATTACTAGTTTCAAGATGATTTAGAAAAAGCAGAAGAACAGCTGAAAAAAATCCGATTTGCACAGGCTTCTGTCATTTCGCGAGTTCTTTTGCTTTCTAAGCAAAAACGATTTAAATGAGGCGAAGGAACTTCTTGCATCCTTAAGGGAAGGTAAACATAGAGCATACTATACTCCAGCAATTGCGCTTGAGCTTGGATCTCTTGAGGTCTTTGAACAAAAATAAGCGGCTAATTCACGATGATTTATTATTGTTTGTTCTATCTTGAAGTAAAACAGCTTGTCAATAACGGTCAACTGAAAAAGCGATAAAAAGCTCGACGAAAAAATACCTTCGTTAATGGGTATAAAGCTCCTGACAACCATTCAAGAGAAAATAGCGCTGGAAAAAAGGCTTTTTAACTTCAAAAAGGAGAAGGCACCTGCTATAAGGTGCCTTCTCCTTTTTATTAAACACTATCGCTACCAAAAAAGCTCTTGAACGCTTCAAAGGTAGTATCTCTGTTCAACGCTGCAATCGACGTTGTCAACGGAATACCTTTCGGACATGATTGAACGCAGTTTTGGGAGTTGCCGCAATTCGCAAGACCTCCATCGCCCATAATTTGTTCAAGCCGCTCCGATTTATTCATCGCTCCTGTCGGATGGGCATTAAACAAACGTACTTGGGATAATGGTGCTGGTCCTATAAAGTCAGATTTGCTATTAACATTCGGACAAGCTTCTAAGCAGACACCGCATGTCATGCATTTAGACAGCTCGTATGCCCATTGTCTTTTCTTCTCAGGCATTCTTGGTCCTGGTCCAAGATCATAAGTACCATCGATTGGAATCCATGCTTTCACTTTTTTTAAGCTGTCAAACATGCGGGTTCTGTCGACCTGCAGATCTCTGACAACTGGGAATGTGCGCATCGGATCCAAGCGGATCGGTTGTTCAAGCTGGTCAACTAACGCTGTGCATGACTGTCTTGGTTTTCCATTGATGACCATTGAACAAGCCCCGCATACTTCTTCCAGACAGTTCATATCCCATGAAATTGGTGTTGTTTTTTCGCCTTTGCTGTTGACTGGGTTTCTTCGTATTTCCATTAAGGCAGAGATAACATTCATGTTCGGCCTGTATGGCAATTTAAACTCTTCTAAATAGGGTGCTGAATCAGGATCATCTTGTCTTGTTATCAGAAATGTAACCGTACTTGCTTCCCCCATCTTATTTCACTCCTTCTTTTTGTTTCGAATAATCCCGCTTTCTAGGCTTGATTAGCGACGTATCTACATCCTCATAATGGAAATGAGGTGCTTCTTTTTCCGATACGAACTTCGCCATAGTTGTCTTCAAGAAGTCTTCATCATTTCTTTCTGGGTAATCAGGTTTATAGTGAGCTCCTCGGCTTTCATTACGGTTGTATGCTCCAATAGTGATAACCCTTGCCAGCTGAAGCATATTTTGAAGCTGACGTGTAAACACTGCTCCTTGGTTGCTCCATTTCGCGGTATCATTTATATTGATGTTTTTGTAGCGTTCCAGCAATTCTTGTATTTTGTTATCCGTATCTTGAAGTTTGTCATTATAACGAACTACTGTTACGTTATCTGTCATCCATTCGCCTAATTCTTTATGAAGTACGTAGGCATTTTCCGTTCCGTCCAGATTCATGATATCATCCCATTTTCCTTGCTCATCCTTAACTGCTTGATCAAACAGGATAGAGGACAAATCATCAGCACTCTTGCTTAAGCCGTTGATATATTTGACTGCATTCGGACCGACAACCATACCGCCGTAAATTGCTGACAGCAAGCTGTTCGCTCCTAATCGGTTCGCGCCATGTTGAGAATAATCGCATTCCCCTGCAGCGAATAAGCCAGGTATGTTCGTCATCTGATCATAGTCCACCCATAACCCGCCCATTGAATAATGGACTGCAGGGAAAATCTTCATTGGCACTTTGCGCGGATCATCTCCCATGAATTTTTCATATATTTCGATGATGCCGCCTAACTTAATGTCAAGCTCCTTTGGATTCTTGTGGGACAAGTCCAAATACACCATGTTTTCCCCATTGATGCCAAGCTTTTGGTCGACACAAACATGGAATATTTCCCTTGTCGCAATATCCCTCGGAACTAGGTTGCCGTATGCAGGATACTTTTCTTCGAGGAAGTACCATGGTTTTCCATCTTTATATGTCCAAACCCTTCCTCCTTCACCCCTTGCTGATTCACTCATCAGGCGAAGTTTGTCATCACCTGGAATAGCCGTTGGATGAATTTGGATGAACTCACCATTCGCATAGTACGCGCCCTGCTGATAGGTTATTGCAGCCGCCGAGCCTGTATTGATAACAGAGTTTGTTGATTTGCCAAAGATGATTCCAGGCCCTCCTGTTGCCATGATAACAGCATCTCCAGGAAATGCTTTTATCTCCATTGTTTTTAAATCTTGCGCCTTGATACCACGGCAGATACCTTCATCATCAAGTACTGCTCCGAGGAATTCCCAGCCTTCATATTTAACAACTAGTCCATCTACCTCGTATCTGCGCACTTGCTCATCCAACGCATACAGCAATTGCTGTCCTGTCGTTGCTCCGGCAAATGCAGTCCGGTGGTATTGAGTTCCCCCAAAGCGACGGAAATCAAGAAGTCCTTCTGGTGTCCTGTTGAACATAACACCCATACGGTCCAGTAAATGAATAATCCCCGGTGCTGCTTCTGCCATCGCTTTTACTGGCGGCTGGTTTGCCAAAAAATCTCCACCATACACGGTGTCGTCAAAATGCTCCCACGGAGAGTCGCCCTCTCCCTTCGTATTTACCGCACCATTTATACCGCCTTGTGCACAAACAGAATGGGAACGCTTGACTGGCACAAGGGAAAACAATTCGACAGGAGTCCCAGTTTCTGCTACTTTGATTGTGGCCATTAATCCTGCTAAACCACCGCCTACAATGATTACTTTCCCTTTACTCATTTTTATTCCACTCCCTTAATCTAGTGCTCTATCAATCTCTAATTTTTATACAAAAGCTAAAAGCGCTCTTACGCCGATTATCGATAAAATAATGAAAATTCCAATCGTAACATATGTACTGATTCTTTGTGATTTAGGTGTAACGGTAATTCCCCAGCTGACACAGAATGACCATAGACCATTAGAGAAATGGAAGATAGTAGAGATTACACCAACTAAATAAAAGGCAAACATCCAAGGATTTCCTAAGATTTCCTCCATCATATTATAATTGACTTCTTTCCCCATTTGGGCTGCAACCCGGGTTTCCCAAACATGCCATACAATGAATATCAATGTTACAATTCCAGTAACCCTTTGGATATAAAACATCCAATTTCGGAAATATCCATAGTTTTTCGTATTGTTCCTTGCTGTAAAAGCAATATATATACCGTATACAGCATGATAAATAATCGGTAAAAAAATGACGAAAATTTCTAAAAAGTAACGGAACGGCAAATGCTCCATAAAGGCAGCCGCCTTATTAAATGATTCCGGTCCCTTTGTTGCAAAATGGTTAACAACCAAATGCTGGATCAAAAATACACCGACTGGAATGACCCCCAGTAAAGAATGTAATCTTCTGAATAGAAACTCTCGATTTTTTGCCATACTTTTCCCCCCCTAAAGATGAAATAGTTCTTTTTTCTCATAAAAACGATTACAAGATAGAAAACTTACAATTCTGTGACAATTTCATTGTACCCCCAATAAAAATCTCGGTCAAGAAAACGGATACATTTAATCCAGATTTTCTTATCCTTTTTTATTATATGATTTTGCTCTTGGAAAAATTTCTACTTTATTTTGTCGCATAGAAACATGTGCCCTCAGGAAAAATAACAGAAGCTAATAGAGCCGATGGCAGCAGGCCCGTGACTGTTTTATCTTCCAACCTTTTCTATGAGGCTAGAGGGCTTTATATCATGTGTTATTTTGCCATACAGAACTAATAAAATAGACCTGATTTTCCTGTTATTATTCCCTTATTGCTATGTTTTTATCTGGATTTTACAGTATACTATTAAAGCAATATATTTTTTGTCGAAATTTACGATGTATATACATTATTTATTCACATATATTTAATAGAATTGTAGAAAGAGGAGAGAGGCAATTGAGCGAGATTACAACTGAAGATAGAATAACAAAAGTGGAGGAAGACTCTCTTACGGTACCTGCTTATGGATATGAACTGCTGCGTGAAATTTTAATACCTGACTTGCTTGGTAGGGACACTCCCGATATCCTTTATTGGGCCGGTAAAAGAATTGCCCGAACATTTCCCCTTGACCATTTGGAAGGAGCAGCTGCCTTTTTTGAGAAAGCAGGCTGGGGTCATCTTGAAATTGTGAAAGTAAATAAGAATGAAATGGAATATTCTATCTCAAGCCCATTAATCGAAAAAAGGCTAAAAGATAAGGGGAAATGCACGTTTCAGATGGAAGCGGGCTACTTGGCACAACAGCATGAACAATTAATGGAAGTAGTTGCAGAAGCGTTTGAAGACCCAAAACGACGCGGTAAAAAAGTTACAATCACTGTCCGCTGGGACAGCAAAGATCCTGTATAAAACAAGGTCCTCTTTTAACAGAGGACCTTGTTTTATGTTTTCATGCATTAATAACAGGCAAATTACTCAAGTCGAATGCATCATGAAGTGTTTCGACTGCTTTCACCATATTGCCTTTTTCGATGACAGTAGAAACTTTGATTTCAGATGTACTTACCATTTTTATAACAATATCCTGTTCTGCTAACACTTTAAACATATCTGCAGCCACACCTGGATTAGAGATCATGCCAGAGCCGACAATGGATACTTTCGCAAGGCCCTGCTCTGAAGCAACTCTATCATAGCCAAGGACTGCTTTGTTTTCTTCAAGGACCTTAACTGTTTCTTCCAAATCACTGTCTTTAATGGAGAAGGAAAGGTTAGTTCCTTTGCTTTCTGTCAGGCTTTGAATGATAATGTCCACATTGATTTGATGAGTTGCCAATGTAGAGAAGATTGTAGAGAGACTTGTTAGCGGATTTTTCAGCCCGAATACCGTTACACTCGTAATATTATCTTCAAAAGCGACTCCACGCACTACTAAATTTTGTTCCATTGATACTTCCTCCTCGATGATCGTTCCTTCTTCCTTTTCCATGCTTGAACGGACGACAAGCGGCATTTGATAGTTTTTCGCATATTCAACTGCACGCGGGTGTAAAACTCCAGCACCAAGGTTTGCCAGTTCCAGCATTTCATCATATGAAACGGAAAGCAGCTTCCTTGCTTCCTTAACATACCGTGGGTCTGTCGTATATACTCCTTTGACATCTGTATAAATATCGCATTTATCTGCCTTTAAAGCAGCAGCGAGCGCTACAGCTGTCGTATCAGAGCCTCCGCGGCCAAGTGTTGTGATGTCTCCGCCTTCTGTGATTCCTTGGAAGCCGGCAACAATAACTACCTTGCCATCCATCAGATGCTCTTCAATTCTCTCTGTTTTTATATTTAAAATGCGGGCATTTCCATGTACTGCTTCAGTCTCCATGCCTGCCTGCCAGCCTGTTAACGATATTGCATCTACATTTTTTTCATTCAGAGCCATTGAGAGTAGGCTGATTGTGATTTGTTCCCCTGTTGACAAGAGAACATCCATTTCCCGTTTGCTCGGTTTTTCTGTTATTTCACCAGCAAGTTTCACTAATGAATCCGTCGTTTTTCCCATTGCTGAAACGACAACAACAACGTCATTCCCGCGATCCTTTTCTTCCAATACTCTTTCGGCTACATGTTTAATTCTTTCCGCACTTCCGACAGATGTCCCGCCAAATTTTTGAACTACTACTCCCACAGCTATTCCCTACCTTCTTTTCTTCTTAGAAGTTCTGTTCTATCACCTTTTTTTGCAAACAAAAAAGGCAATGAGAACATCTCATTGCCGTGCAGGTAAATACATAATAAATGTGCACAAACAGCGAGATAGCTCTCCAAAACAGTTCCTTGTTTTGACAGTCTTACATTTATTCAATGCAAAACCAGCAAAGGAATGATGAGTTATCCCTTCACTTCGGCGATTTTCCCTTTCATAATTCTTCACAGAAGCTCATTCTTCTCCGAATTATTACTATTGAAACTCGCACCTCTACCTTCACTTATTAAGTTATAAGTTGCCATCATTATAGCATACAGTTTTTAAGTTAACAATAATGTTTTTTGTTATTTTGCATAAAAATACAATCATTCTTTTAATTTTTCAATAAGCTCCTCGGCAACAGCAGCAGGAATCCCTATGTTTGTGAAGTCAGCAATGGATGCCTCTTTCATCTTTTTTACAGATCCAAACGTTTTCAACAGCAGCTTTCGCCGTTTCTCTCCGATGCCTGCAATGTCATCAAGCATAGACTGGAAAGCATTTTTGGAGCGGATTTGTCTGTGAAAGCTAATCGCAAAGCGATGGACTTCATCCTGGATACGCTGCAGTAAATAGAATTCCTGACTGTTTCTTTCCAATGGAATGATTTCAAGCGGATTACCGTAAAGGAGCTGTGAAGTCCTGTGCTTATCATCTTTAGCCAAGCCTGCAATAGGAATGTCGAGTGCCAGCTCATCAAGAAGTATTTCTCTTACTGCTTCAATATGCCCTTTTCCCCCATCGACTAAAATTAAATCTGGCATCGGCAGCCCATCTTTCAATACACGCTGGTATCTTCTTCGGACAACCTCTCGCATTGATTCATAATCATCTGGTCCTTGGACAGTCTTAATTTTGTACTTTCGGTAATCCTTTTTCGCCGGTTTTCCATCCACGAAAACAATCATGGCAGATACAGGGTTCGTCCCTTGAATATTACTGTTGTCAAATGCTTCAATGCGATGTGGTGTGTAAATCCCCATCTGCTTGCCTAAATTCTCGACTGCTTTTATTGTGCGGTCTTCATCTCTATCAATTAAAGCGAATTTCTCATGAAGGGCATTTTTTGCATTTTTATTTGCCAGTAATACCAGATCCTTCTTCTGTCCTCTTTGCGGTTTAATAACCTTAACGCCAAGAAGCTCTTCCACCATTTCTCCTTGAATAGTATCTGGGATAAGAATTTCCTTCGGTTTAAAATGATTAGCCTTTGAATAAAACTGTCCGAAGTATGTGAGCATCTCCTCTTCAGGCTCTTGATAAATAGGGAACATGCTCACATCACGCTCAATCAGCTTCCCTTGTCTGATAAAGAAAACTTGGACACACATCCAGCCTTTGTCGACTGAATATCCAAAAACATCTCTGTCGACAAGATCTGTCATCATCATTTTCTGCTTTTCCATCGTGGCTTCAATATTAGCAATTTGATCTCTGTATTCCTTTGCTCTTTCAAAGTCCAGCTCCTCTGCTGCAGCTGTCATTTTTGCTGTGAGCTCCTTTTTTATCTCCTTATATCCACCATTAAGGAACTTAGTAATCTCGTCGACCATCTGGCGATATTCAGATTGAGGCACTTCATTAACACATGGGGCAAGACATTGTCCAAGATGATAATAAAGACACACTCTGTCTGGCAATGTTGTGCATTTGCGGAGCGGGTAAAGCCTGTCGAGCAGCTTCTTTGTTTCATTAGCTGCCTGTACATTCGGGTAGGGCCCGAAGTATTTACCTTTATCCTTTTTCACATTACGCGTCGTAATTAACCGGGGATGTCTTTCTGCTGTCAGCTTAATAAATGGATAGCTCTTATCGTCCTTGAGCATAATATTGTATTTTGGATCATGCTTTTTAATTAAATTAATCTCTAAGATAAGTGCTTCTATATTAGATGAAGTGATAATATATTCAAAGTCCTCTATTTCATTCACAAGCCGCAGTGTTTTCCCATCATGCGAACCAGTGAAATAAGAGCGGACGCGGTTTTTAAGCACCTTTGCTTTCCCTACATAGATGATTGTTCCTTGTCTGTCTTTCATCAGGTAGCATCCTGGCTGGTCAGGCAAAAGCATCAGTTTGTTTTTAATCGTATCGTTCATTGCAGTCCCTCCCTGAACGCTTCTGTTTACAGAACATAAGTACTATTATATATGATAGGCCAGAAGCTTGTTTTCGGCAACTATGAGTGTGTGTAAGTTGGAGGAAAGGAATGAGGATTTTTCCAGACTGTTGCCAAAAAGAAAAAAAGAACCCCAGGAAATTCCCAGGGTTTGTTTTTGAACTTAAACGTGTTTAGCCAATAGCTCGGAAAGAGCTTCTTTTGGTTGGAAGCCGACAACTTTATCGACTACTTCGCCGTCTTTAAATACCAACAATGTTGGGATGCTCATTACACCGAACTTAGAAGCTGATTCTTGGTTTTCGTCAACATCGATTTTCACGATTTTAACTTTATCCCCGATTTCTGAATCCAATTCTTCCAATACTGGTGCAATCATTTTACATGGTCCACACCAAGGTGCCCAAAAGTCTGCAAGGACTACGCCTGAACCTGTTTCTTCTGAAAAGTTTTGATCTGTTGCATGTGATATAGCCATTTATATATGCCTCCTCATAGTGTTAAACTTAATAATATCCCAAAGTATACCACCGTTTTTATATTGATGCTAATAATTTGTTTCGTCCATCATTTTTCCCATCTGTTCCTGCATCTATTCAGTCGTTTTAGTCATCAGTTTTTTGTTATTGGCTATTTGGTGTGTATCCCAGCTCTTTCTCAAGTAATGGCAGCACATCAAAAACATCCCCGACGATTCCATAATCAGCCGCTTGAAATATCGGCGCTTCAACATCTTTGTTAATCGCAATAATCATGTCAGCTGACGTAATACCAACCAGATGCTGGATAGCACCTGAAATTCCACAAGCAATGTATATTTTTGGCGCGACGGTTTCCCCAGTCTGCCCGATTTGATTGGTTGCATCACATACTCCAAGTTCCACAGCCCCTCGGGATACACCGACTTTACCGCCTAACGTTTCTGCCAGCTGTTTGACAAGATTATAGCCTCTTTCATTTTCGACACCTCTGCCTGCCGCTGCAATTACGTGTGCATTAGATAATTCTTCCTTGCCGTTGCTTTTTTTCTCCAGCCTGACAAGGGAAAAGCCCGGTTCCTTCACAACTGGGTGGTGTACCTCCTTCCTTCCCTTCTTGTCATCAAGCTTGTGACTCGGCCTCCAAGCTTTTTGCTTTACACTTAAAATGCAGCTATTGTTTATCAGGACTTTGTTGATGATATTCCCTGAAAATATCTGTCTAGAGACAGTCAAATTATCATTTGCCTGCTCTGCTTCCACAATATTAGAAATTAGAGGGAAATCAAGATTTTCAGAAAGACAAGCTGCCAGAGTTTTTCCAATGTCCGTTTGTCCTAACAGCACCACAAAAGGCTGTTCTGCTTCTATGAACTGCTGAATGTGAGGAAGCAATGTTTCAACATTGTTTCTCGCAAACTTGCTGTTCTTCATGAACACTATTCTGTCTGCATGATAGTACATAAGCTCATCAATAATTGGTTCATCATCGTCGTCACCGAACAAAAGAACAATAATCTCGCCATTACTGGATATTTTATTGGCTGCCTCTATACATTCTAGTGTGACAGAATGGATTTTCTCCTGTCTTTTTTCTGCAATTATAACAATTTTATCTTTCAATGCCGCTTTCCTCCCATCACTCTTGTAGATGACCCTTGATTATTTTTGCCAATTGGTTCACTTTATCCTGTAATTCACCATCCAGCAGAATTTTTTTTCGATCAGTTACAGAATAACTGTACTCAACTGCTTGAATGTCTTTTTCGTTTGTATAGGACACGTTCCTTATTTCGAGAGGCTTTTGCTTAGCCTTCATGATGCTTGAGAGCTTTGGCAAACGAGGTGTATGCAAACCTTGTGGTATCGTTAAAAGAACAGGGAAACTGCCCTTATATGTCTCTAAATCTCCATTGCTTTCCTTTGTGACCAGGACTTCATCTTTATCTAATTCGATCTTTTCTGCCTTTGTAATCAGAGGCAGATCTAATCTTGTCGCAACTCTCGGTCCCACTTGGCCAGATCCCCCATTTGTGGAAAAGTCTCCTGCGAGAATTAGATCAATTGACATATTACTGATTTGCTCAGCAATGATTTTAGCAATTACAGAAGGCTCAAAGCTTTCTCCTGTTTTCAAAAGCAGTGCACGATCCGCTCCCATCGCGAGTGCTCTCCTAAGATGCTTTTCTGCCTCCCCATGATGAACGGTCACAATCGTAACGCTGCCTCCATAGGCTTCTTTTAAAAGCAGTGCTTCTTCTAGTGCTGCCTCGTCTGGCGGATTAACGGTTTCTTTTAGGTTTGCATCCTGGATTTGACCGTCCTCAATCGTAAGCGGCTGATTTGCCTCCACTATGATTGAAAGCAAGACGATAATATTCATCCCATTAACTCCCTTCTTCTGTTTCTTTCTCCTTTAATTCTCTTCTTAATACTTTGCCAATTGCTGACTTTGGAAGCTCTTGGCGGAATTCATAGATTCTAGGCACTTTGAATGATGCAATTCTTGTTCTCATAAATGTATTCAGTTCATCATCAGAAACATGCTCTCCTTCTTTCAATACAATAAATGCCTTAACTGTTTCACCGCGATAGGAGTCCTTCACACCGATGACAGCAGCTTCCTGGACTGCAGGATGTTCATATAGTACCTCTTCAACTTCACGAGGATATATATTAAACCCGCCGGCGATGATTGTATCCTTTTTCCTGTCAACAATATAGAAAAATCCTTTTTCATCCATATAACAAAGGTCACCTGTAAACAGCCAGCCCTCTTTTAAGACAAGCTCTGTCTCCTTTTGATTATTCCAGTACCCTTTCATTACTTGGGGTCCTTTTACTGCCAGCTCGCCAATTTCTCCGGGCGGAAGCATTAAACCCGTTTCTGGCGAGAAAACAGCAGCATCTGTACCAGGCCATGGTACTCCTATGCTTCCTTTGACAATGTCATGATCCCACAGGAAATTAACATGAGTTACTGGAGAGGCTTCTGTCAGTCCATAACCTTCGACAAGCTTCCCGCCAGTTTTCTCTTCAAAACGGTCGATAATTTCTTTAGGAAGAGGAGCAGAACCGCTTATAGCAGCACTAATGGAGGATAAATCATATTTTTCTATTTCCGGATGGTTCAGCAAGCCGATATAAATTGTCGGTGCTCCCGGGAATACTGTAGGCTTTTGTTTATGAATTGTTTTAAGAGCAGTAGTTGCATCAAATTTCGGGAGTAAGATCATTTTGTATATCTCCATGACAGAGAGGACAAGCACTGTCATCATTCCATATACATGGAATAGAGGCATAATAGCAAGGAGTTTTTCTTTGCCTTTTTCCAGCTTATACAGCCATTGGCGGCACATAGAGGTGTTGGCAACAAGGTTTTGATGTGTCAGCATAACGCCTTTCGGGAATCCAGTTGTTCCTCCTGTGTACTGGATAATAGCCAAGTCTTCCTCAAAATCAAGACTATGTTCGATTAACTCTTCTGCAGGCAAACTCCAAATTTTCTTCAATAGATGGGTTGATCCCTCATGTTTAATAGAAGGAATAATGCCATGCTCCTTTTTCTGGATATATGGGTAAACGAGATTTTTAGGGAATGGGAGGAATTCACTGATAGAGGTAACAAGTACATGCTCTATACTTGTCATTTCTTGTACATTTTTTACGCGATTAAAAAGGATATCTAGTGTAATAATTGCTTTTGCACCTGAATCATTGAGAATAAATTCAACTTCTCTCTCTTTATACAGGGGATTGACTGGAACTACAATTGCTCCTGAGAGCATAATGCCATAAAAGCTAATAACAGTCTGCGGGATATTCGGCAGCATAACTGCAACCCTGTCACCTTTGAACACTCCGATACTTTGTAAATATGCTGCTAGTTTAGATGATTTTTTGTAAATTTGACGAAAATTTAATTCCTTCCCCATAAAGTGAACCGCCTTATGTTTTGGATATTCTGTTGCTGCATTGCGTAGCAGCTGGGGAAGGGTTTCTGCTTTATAGTAAACACTTTTAGCTGTTTCTTTTGGATAGAGGTCAAGCCAAGGTTTTTCCGTTTCCAAATCTGCTCCTCCTAACATAGTTGAGATTGTACTAGCTTATTATATGGCGGGAAGAAGCTTTAGGATATTTAAAATATGCCTAAATTGTAAAAAGGGCATATCTGCAACAAAAAAAGACCAGTTTTCTAAAAAAACTGGTCTTTGCTAAGCAAGAAAATCCTATGAGGAGATGCCTGCACCAATGATATAGGAAAGGCCGATTGAAATAATCATTGAAATAAGACCTACCGCTCTGTTATCATTTTTTATTTCTTCATCAATCTTAAATTTCGGTGTTAAAAACTCAAAAATGAAATATCCTATCAGCAATAGGAAGAAACCGAATATTCCCCAGGCAATCATCGTCAGCAGTGAGTCATTCTGCATGATGGAATGCCTGAACACATTCGCAATCCCGAATATTTTACCACCTGTTGCCATCGCAACAGCAACATTCCCTTTTTTTATTTCTTCCCAGTTATTGTATTTTGTAACCAGTTCGAATATAGCTAAAAAAACGACTATGCTCAGGATGACGACACTATAGTCGCCAGCGGTATTAACATATTCATTGCTCCAAAATTCATTCATCTGGCATCTCCTCTCTCTTTTTTCCTATCTATTATTTCAGTTCTACAACTGTGACTCCGCTGCCGCCCTCACCAGCCTCACCGAAGCGGATTTTTTTGACGGAACGATGGTTTTTCAAGTATTCTTGTACACCTGTCCTTAAAGCCCCCGTTCCTTTGCCATGAATGATGGAAACTCTTGGATAGCCTGCAAGCAGACTGTCATCAATGTATTTCTCAACACGCGCCAAAGCGTTTTCGTACCTTTCCCCTCGAAGATCTAGTTCAAGACTCACGTGGAAGTCTTTTCCTCTAATAGTTGCCAGTGGTTTTGTTTCAACAGCTTTAGGTGCTTTGATGAATTCCATGTCACTCTCTTTCACTTTCATCTTCATGATACCGATTTGAACTTGCCACTCTTTATTTGACACCCTCTCAAGAAGCTGGCCTTTCTGATCGAATGTTAGTACTTTTACTTCATCGCCCGGTTGGAACTCGTGATTTGTTTTTACCGCTTCTTTTCGCTTAACAGATGATTTTGGAGCAGCATCCTCTAGCCGCTTTCTTGCATCAATTAATTCATGTTCTTTAATTTCCGCCCGTTTTTCCAGCTGCATCTTACGCAAATCAGAAATGACTGTTTCCGCTTCGGCTCTAGCATTTTCAACAATATCTGCCGCTTTCTTTTTAGCCTTTTCTTCAAGTGCTTCTTTTTTCTCGTAATATTCCATTACCTGCTTTTGCAGGTCACGGTGCAGCATTTCCGCTTGCTTCAGCAAATCAGCAGCTTCTTTATGCTCCGATTCTGCTGCTCTGCGGCTTTCTTCCAATGAAGCAATCATATTTTCAATTTTGTTTGTCTCTGCACTCACATGTGATCTCGCTGTGTCAATAACATCCTCATTTAATCCGAGTCGTTTGGAAATCTCAAACGCGTTGCTGCGTCCGGGAACACCAATCAGGAGTTTATATGTAGGGCTCAACGTCTCAACATCAAACTCGACACTGGCATTTACCACACCTTCTCGGTTATATCCATATGCTTTTAGCTCAGGATAATGGGTTGTGGCAATTACTCTTGCTCCCCATTTGTTTACCTCATCCAAAATAGAGATGGCAAGTGCAGCACCTTCCTGCGGATCTGTTCCGGCACCAAGCTCATCAAATAGGACAAGACTGCTGCTGTTTACCTCTTTCAATATACTGACAATATTGACCATATGTGAAGAAAAGGTACTTAATGATTGCTCGATAGACTGCTCATCGCCAATGTCTGCATAAACTGCCTCAAACACACCGACCTCTGACTCATCAAGGGCAGGGATTTGCAAACCTGCTTGGGCCATTAATGTGCATAAACCGACCGTTTTCAATGTTACAGTTTTACCGCCTGTATTAGGTCCTGTTATAACGATGGAAGAATAAGTATCCCCTATTGCAACATCATTGGCTACAACCTCGTCTAGCGGAATCAGTGGATGTCTTGCTTTAAACAGGTTTATTCTTCTTTCATTATTTATGATTGGTTTAGTTCCTTTAATACGGTGACCATATTTCGCCTTAGCAAACATAAAGTCAATATCCTTCAATATTTCCACAATTGTCAGCAGCTCATCCTTATGCTCCGCCACCAGAACTGTCAGCTGGGCAAGTATCCTGTCTATTTCCTGTTGTTCTTTTACGCGAATACCTTGCAGCTCATTATTTAATGTCACAACAGATTGCGGTTCTATAAATAATGTTTGCCCCGAGGCACTCTGATCATGGATGATTCCCCCATAATGCCCTCTGTACTCTTGTTTTACTGGAATAACATAGCGGTCATTTCTAATAGTAATGATTGTATCTGACAGCATCTTCGCCGCATTCGAGGAGCGGATCATACTTTCCAGTTTTTCTCTTACCTTTGATTCATTTCGTCTTAGCTGATTGCGAAGAGAGCGCAATACTTCACTCGCACTATCCAAGACAGTCCCTTGTTCATCAATTGCCATTTTTATTTCTTCTTCTAATTCTGCAAGCACAACAATGCCGTCAGCCAATCCCTGCAAAATAGGGATTGGATTTTCTTGATGAAATTCCTCCGTGAATCTTTTTATCTGTCTGCTCACATGGACTGTGCTCGCCACTTGGTTCAATTCAACCGGACTAAGCATGCCGCCGATGGATGACCGCTTCACATGTGGACGTATATCATGTATACCGCTTAACGGGATGTTTCCCCTCATCCTGAAAACCTTTGCAGCTTCGTCTGTTTCCTCCTGCCACTGAACTACTTCTTCAAAGTTTGTGGAAGGCATCAGCTCCTGTGCCTTAATCATCCCTAATGGAGAAGAGACATGCTCTAGCAGCTGACTTTTAATCTTATCGAATTCTAATGTCCTCAATACTCTTTCTTGCATGGAGTTTTCTCCTTTATCTTTCCAGCAAACCGGAATTTTTCTATATAACTAATTTCTTAGACTTATCTAGCTAATAATTGAATTTTTTATTGAACAGAAAAACTAATTATAAACTTCACCGACGTCACTACTTATAACGATTCTTTAAGAAATCCAATAGTTTCTCTGTATCCCAAGTATTTATCACTGTATTTCTGTTAATCCAGCCTTTTTTTGCTGTAGACACCCCGATGCCCATAAAGCCAAGCTCCTTCGTATGATGAGCATCTGTATTGATTACAATGTTAACACCAGCTTCCTGTGCCCTTTTAATACTTTCAGCATTTAAATCAAGGCGGTTCGGGTTGCTGTTCAACTCAAGTACTGTGTTTGTCTCTTTCGCAAGCCTGATTAATTTATCCATATCCACTTCATAGCCATCCCTGATTCCGATTTTTCTTCCTGTAGGGTGTGCGATGATGTCGACATGTTTATTGCGAAGAGCATTCTCCAGCCTTTCCATAATCTTAGCTTTAGGCTGAGAAAAAGACGAATGGATAGATGCAATAACAATGTCCATTTGTTCGAGGAGTTCGTCATCATAATCGAGCGATCCGTCTGGCAAAATATCCATTTCTATTCCGGCTAGAATCGTAATGTCATCATATTTCTTATTGAGCTCTTTAATTTTATGAAGCTGTTCTTTCAAACGTTCTGGTGTTAAGCCGTTTGCCACCTTCAAATACCGAGAGTGATCTGTAATCGCCATATATTTGTAGCCGCGCTGTCTGTTTGCTTCGATCATTTCTTCAATTGAAAACGCTCCATCGCTCCAGGTTGTATGCATATGCAAATCACCTTTAATATCTTCAAGAGAGATGATCTCCAATTCCTTTTTGTAATCTTCGACTTCCTTGCCATCTTCCCGCATTTCAGGTGGAATGAACGGCAAATCGAAAAAGTGGTAGAATTCCTCTTCTGTCGTGAATGTTTCGACTTCTCCTGTTTCTGTATCTTCCACACCATATTCACTTATTTTTTTGCTGCGTTCCTTTGCAAGCTGCCTCATTTTAACATTGTGATCCTTACTTCCTGTAAAATGATGCAAGGTTGTTGCAAATTCCTCTGTTTTGACAAGGCGGAAGTCAATAGAAACATCAAATTCTAATTCTAGCACAACACTTACCTTTGTATTGCCTGCACCAATTACTTCCTTGATGCTTGGCAATGCGAGCAGTTTGTCTTTTACGTCAGCAGGAGAATTGGTAGAAATAATAAAGTCCAAATCCTTGATGGTCTCCCGCATTCTTCTAATGCTACCTGCACGAGAAAACTTTTCAATTTCTTCTATTTTTTCTAATTCTCCTTCAATGGAAGATGCCACTCGGAGCATATAAGCAAGCGGCAGTCTATCTGGTCTTGAACCAAAGCTATCCAGCCCCTCCAAAATCTTATCCTCTGTTTTTTTGCCAAAGCCGCTTAGTGCTTGAACCTTCTTTTCCTGGCAAGCAAGTTTCAAGTCCTCTGCATTCTCGATTCCAAGCTCCTTGTAGAGTTTGGCTATCTTTTTGCCGCCAAGACCCGGCAGTTGCAACAAAGGAATCAGACCCTTTGGCACCTCTTCCTTCAGCTCCTTCAATACAGACGATTCTCCTGAAGAGATGTACTCCTCTATTACAGCTGCCGTTCCTTTCCCTATACCAGGAAATGTTGTGTAATCCTCTATTTCATCTAAAGTATGTTCATTAACCTCTAACGCTTGCGCTGCTTTTCGGAATGCGCTTATTTTAAAAGAATTTTCTCCTTTTAATTCCATATATATGGCAATTTGTTCTAAATGTCGTACTACTTCTTTTTTTGTTTTCATTGTTATCACCTACATAATCCTGTCATTGATTAGTATGTTTCCCTTAAATCTGTTAAACAATAATATCATAACATGTTCTGTTATTTTTCTATAACAAGTTGATAATATTTTAAGCAAAAAGAAACCCCTCCAGCCTCATGTTGCCGGAAGAGTTCCTATTGCCTTTTAAGAGGCTACGTACTCAAACCAAATTTCTTTGATTTTTTCCGAAAAGTATGGAGTGTTCTCGATGATTCCTGCAGCTACAACGGAATGATTCAAATGTGTCTGGATGAACTCAGCAGGCAGCAATGCAGCAATATACAGCAGGATAAACAGCACCAAATAGGTTTCTACAAAACCTAAAATTGCTCCAGCCCAAGTATTGAGCTGCTTTAAGACTGGAAGACTTGCGACAAAATCAACCATGCTTCCAATGATTTGCCAGATTATCTTCACAGCAAAAAAAATCACCGCAAACGCAACTGCACGGTAAAACACCTCTTCCAAGTTCATGTTGCCAAACAGGGATTGAATGAAGCTATTTTCACTTGTATTGGTATAAGGTATCCACAAATTTAATTTACTTGAGAGTGGTATATAATATTTAGTTGCTACAATAAAGGCTACAATAAATCCTGTCAAATGGATAACTTGCAGGATAAAGCCTCGTTTCAGTCCTCTCAATAGACCAAAAACCAGCAGAATGATGACGATTAAATCCAACATGAACTTTTTTCAGCCCTTTTCTCTATTTAATTCATTTTCCAGGTCTTCCACGCGATCTATTAACTTAATATAGTCATTTACAATATTCACAGCCGTTAAAACTGCTAATTTATTTGTATCAAGGGATGGATTCTTCCCGTAAATCTCGCGCATTTTTTTGTCCACGATAGAGGCAACCAATCGAACATGACTGGAAGTTTCTTGGCCGACTATTACATATTCCGTTCCATAAATTTTCACATTCGTACGGTTTTTTTGTACATCTGACACTATTTTGCCTCCAATTCTTTAAGAATCCCAATCTATATCATACCATGAAGTGACTTTAAGTGGGAAGTCATTGCATGCTAAATAGAGCAAGTTTTACAGCTTCCCCCTGTTTTTTGCAAAAAAAAGCTGGCCGTAATGGCCAGCTTTCAGTCAGCAGAAAAGCTCCTTAAGAAGTAATTATTAACTGTTTATTTGTGTAATTTCCCTTAAAAATGGCCTGTAGGAGTCTCACTAGCAGTTCCAATCAACATCCTTTTTTGAATGGAGACAATTCTATAAACTTATATTTCCTTTATATTTGAGAAATTTCATCTGTTTTACCCTCTTAACATAGCTCCTGCCTTTTCTTTGACAGCTTCTAGCACCTTGTCATGTGCTTTTGTAATCATTTCATCTGTCAAGGTCTGTTCTGGGTCGAAATATTTTAGAGAGTAAGCAATCGATTTTTTGCCCTCTTCCATTTTATCTCCTTCGTACAAGTCAAAGACTTGCACATCTTTCAGCAAGGAACCGCCTGCTTCAACGATAACCTTCTGGATATCGCCAGCTAAAATCGTTTTATCGACAACAAGTGCAATATCTCTAGTTACACTAGGGAATCTAGGTATTGTTGTATATTGCAGCTCTTTTACTTCTGTAGCCAGCAGCTTACTTAAGTCTAATTCAAAAACATATGTTTCTTTCAAATCAAGCTCATTTTGGATTTGTGGATGCACTTGACCTGCGAAGCCGATGGATTCACCGTTGAATAGAATTTCTGCTGTTCTTCCAGGATGCATTCCTTCCATCACACCGCGAGCAAACTCGATGTCTGTAGACACGCCAAGCTTTAAGAACAGTCCTTCGAGCACTCCTTTTAAGACGAAGAAATCGACAGGCTTTTTCTCGCCTTGCCATGCATGGGATACCCATGATCCTGTGATTGCACCAGCAACATGCTC
>JAPSHL010000232.1 GCA_031179905.1 Bacillus sp. (in: firmicutes)
ATTGACAGATCATCTGTTAGAAGCAGAAAAAGACGGCAAAGACGTATCCGAAATCACAGGTGATTCCCCAAAAAGCTATATGGAAAGCTCAGCGAAAGAAATGAAAACCGATTATTCCGGATGGCTCAAGTACCTTCCCTTTGTTTTTTTAAGTATAATTTCCTATCAGATTATTGGCGATGTACTGCTGGGTGAATTAAGCTACACATTGGCAGTCGTTATTGGTCAGCCTTTTATTATAGCATTTATGATGATATTATTTGTTTTTACCTTTAAGTTGTTTGCTTCAAGGTCTAAAGCATTGTCAAAGAGGATGTTTATTACTGTATTTGTATTAAACATTCTCTCTACAACCGCATTTTTCCTGTTACTGTATCTTGGGAATGATGGTGCACCTGTACTAGTAATTAGCAAGATAACAGGTAAGCTCGGTTTAGCAGCAGCTGCTTTATTTTTCTTAGCATGGTTTGCCTGGTGGTCAAAAACATGGGCACCATTTGTTCCATTAATCGTGTATGTTCCAACATTAGCTGTAGAATTTTTGCCACTAACAGATGAGGAGAAAGCAATATATACCTCATTAATATTCCTTTTCATTTCAATTATATTTTTTCTGATTGTATTTATAAAAAGCAGGAAGGGAAAACCGAATACAGTATAAATTCACCTAATGGCACCTTGTAAAAGGTGTCATTTTTTTTATAAAGAAGAGTGTATAAGCTTTAAAGTTGCATCCATTTAAGAAAGGATTGATGGAGCGGCATAGGTGTGACTCCTCCGAGATTAGCAAGACATTCGAAACCCAGCATGCGGACATAGCACCCATCGTCTGGTAACCCTAACTGAGTTCAAATTTTCCTGATTGAATATAAACACCTAAAAAGGATTTATTAAAACATTAATTGAATATTTATTAATTATATTGTATAAATATTATAAATAGATCGCACCTAAGGAGAATAACAATGAAATTCCAAATAACAAATGAACTCCCAACATTTGAACAGTTTGCAAAACTACATGAAGACAGCGGACTGCTTCAAAATAAAAAAGGAAATTATACACGAGAACAATTATATAAAGCAGCAAAAAACAGCTGGTATTATACAGCCTTTTATCATAATAATACACTTACAGCATTCGGACGAATGATTTCAGACGGTGTGTATCAGGCACTCATTTGCGATGTAATGGTAAGTCCTGAAATGCAAGGACAAGGTCTTGGCAAAAAAGTTATTGAAGAGCTTTTGCAAAAATGCAAGGACAGCGGCATCCAGACTGTTCAGCTTTTTTCGGCAAAAGGCAAGCATCAGTTTTACCAAAAGCTTGGGTTTCAAGAAAGGGATTCAGATGCTCCGGGTATGACCATTTTGATTTAATAATAAAACAGTTTTTTGAAAATATTGTAAACTAGAACTAAATAATGCATATCAATCCTAATATTGGTAACGATATAGTTATACATATTAAAGGAGTTGAAATGTATGGAAGAACAGATGAATGAACCGACTGGCGAGGATATGTTAACGAATCGCCAAGGTCATCCTGTAACAGACAACCAAAATGTAAGAACCGTTGGTAACCGAGGACCAACTACACTGGAGAACTATGATTTTTTAGAAAAGATTACTCACTTTGACCGCGAAAAAATTCCTGAAAGAGTCGTTCATGCAAGAGGCGCGGGGGCACATGGCTATTTTGAGTCATATGGCACTGTCGGCGATGAACCTATCTCTAAATATACGCGGGCAAAGCTGTTTCAAGAAAAAGGAAAGCAAACACCGTTATTTATCCGTTTTTCCACTGTTGTCCATGGGGTTCATTCTCCAGAAACATTGAGAGATCCACGAGGATTTGCGATTAAATTTTATACAGAGGACGGAAACTGGGATTTAGTTGGAAACAACCTAAAGATTTTCTTTATCCGTGATCCGCTTAAATTCCCTGATATGGTTCATTCCTTCAGACCAGATCCTGTTTCAGGTCTGTCTGATCCTGAAAGAATGTTTGATTTTCTTGCATTAACTCCTGAATCCATGCATATGATTACCTTCGTGTTTTCACCATGGGGCATTCCAGCCAATTATCGTCAAATGCAAGGTTCAGGCGTGCATGCGTATAAATGGGTTAACGAGGAAGGCAAAGCTGTTCTTGTGAAGTACCATTGGGAGCCTAAACAAGGTATCAGAAATTTGACGCAAAAAGAAGCAGATGAAGTACAAAGCAAGAATTACAGCCATGCAACTCAGGATTTGTACGAAGCCATCGAAAAAGGCAATTATCCTGAATGGGAACTTTATGTCCAAATCATGGAGGATGGAGAGCATCCTGAATTAGATTTTGACCCCCTTGACCCAACAAAGCTATGGTATAAAGAAGACTTCCCTTGGCTTCCTGTCGGAAAAATGGTGCTGAACAAAAATCCCGAAAACTACTTCACTGAAGTGGAGCAAGCGGCATTTGGAACAGGTGTAATTGTGGACGGACTGGATTTTTCCGATGATAAGCTGCTTCAAGGAAGAACTTTCTCCTATTCGGATACACAACGTCACAGAGTGGGGACAAACTATCTGCAACTGCCAATCAACAAGCCGAAAAAGCATGTCGCCTCAAATCAAGAAGGCGGACAAATGGATTTTCGTACAGATTTCGGCAAACATCAAAATCCACATATTAATTATGAACCATCTGTTATCGGCGGCTTAAAAGAAGCAAAGAATCCTGGCAAAGAGCATGAGCCATATATAGAAGGCAATCTTAAACGCGAAACAATCTCCCGTGAGAATAATTTCGGCCAAGCTGGAGAAACGTACAGAAGATTTACTGATTTTGAAAGAGATGAGCTTATAAGCAACTTATCATCTGCCCTTGCTGCCTGCCGTAAAGAAATACAAGATATAATGATCGACATGTGCACAAAGTGTGATAAAGATTATGGTAAACGGATTGCCGAAGGAATTAAGAAAATAACAGAATCTAGAGTTGACCAAATGGAAGATGCTGTGCAAACAGCAGAAGATGTATCACATCCATCTGATCCATACTGATATCTATGAGCCTGCTGTTTATGCGACAGCAGGCTTTTTCTTTGTGACATCTTGACAGTATTTAATATATATGGTATTAAATAATCGTTAGCACTCAATGATTTCGAGTGCTAAAACAACTACATACTACCATTCTTACTTTCGAAAGGAGATATTTGCTAATGATCGAAACAAAAGAATTCAAAGCCGAATCAAAAAGGCTCCTCGAAATGATGATTAATTCCATTTACTCACAAAGAGAGGTTTTCTTAAGAGAACTGATCTCCAATGCTAGCGATGCCATTGATAAAATCTATTACAGAGCATTATCAGATGAGGCAATTACCTTTAATAAAGAAGATTATTATATAAAAATTAAAGCGGATAAACAGACTAGAACATTGACAATTTCTGATACCGGCATTGGGATGACACGGGAAGAGTTGGAGAATAACTTAGGAACGATTGCTAAAAGCGGTTCTCTTGCGTTTAAAAATGCAAATGAGCTTAAAGACGGTCACGATATTATTGGTCAATTCGGCGTAGGATTTTATGCTGCTTTCATGGTGGCAGATGTTGTAACTGTCACATCAAGGTCCCTTGACAGTAATACTGCATACAAGTGGCAATCAAGGGGTGCAGACGGATATACGCTTGAGGAAGCGGAAAAAGAACAGGCTGGAACGGAGATTGTATTAACACTAAAAGAAAACAGCGAAGAGGACCGCTATGACGAATTTTTAGAAGACTACCGATTAAAGCAAATCATAAAAAAATACTCAGACTTTATCCGCTATCCAATAAAAATGGATGTGACCACATCTGCTCCAAAGGAAGGAACTGAAGGGGAATTTGATGAGTTTGTGGAAGAACAAACAATTAACAGCATGGTGCCGATTTGGCGAAAAAACAAAAGTGAATTAACGGACGAGGACTATCAGCGGTTCTATGAGGATAAACGTTACGGTTTTGATAAACCATTAACACATATCCATGTTAGTGTTGATGGATCGATTCGTTATAATGCCATATTGTATATTCCAGAAAAGACTCCGTTTGACTATTACTCAAAAGAGTATGAAAAAGGGCTTGAACTCTACTCCAATGGTGTATTAATTATGGAAAAATGTGCCGACCTGGTGCCAGATTATTTCAGTTTTGTAAAAGGGCTCGTAGATTCAGAGGATCTATCATTAAATATTTCGAGAGAAATGTTGCAGCATGACAGACAGCTGAAAAAAATCGAAAAAAATATCACAAAAAAAATCAAAAGCCAATTAAAATCTTTGCTTAAAGACGATCGGGAACAATATGAAGTGTTCTTCCAATCATTTGGCAGGCAGCTCAAATATGGAGTCTACAGTGACTTCGGGGCAAATAAAGAAATGCTGCAAGATTTACTGCTATTCTACTCCTCAACAGAGAAGAAGCTGGTATCCTTAGATGAATATCTTGCCAGAATGCCAGAGGATCAAAAATACATTTACTATGCAACAGGTGACTCTATTGAAAGAATAAACAAACTTCCGCAAACAGAAGCAGTCGCTGAAAAAGGCTATGAAATTCTTTACTTCACTGACGATATTGATGAATTTGCCATTAAGATGCTTCATGTCTTTAACGAAAAAGAATTTAAATCAGTTTCTGCCAGTGATCTCGGTATTGATGAGGATAATAAGGAAACAGCTGATGCCGAGGAAGAAAACAAACCATTATTAGACTATATGAAGGAGGCTCTCAGCGGGAAGGTTAAGGATGTCAAAATTTCTACACGCTTGAAGACTCATCCAGTCTGTCTATCCACAGAAGGGGAACTGACGATTGAAATGGAGAAAGTGCTAAACTTAATGCCTGACAGCCAGGGAGTACAAGCAGATAAGGTGCTCGAAATTAATAAGAACCATGCTGTCTTCCAATCTTTAAAATCAGCGCATGAAGCAGATAAAGAGAAGCTTACTCTCTATACGACTCTATTATACAATCAAGCATTGCTGATTGAGGGGTTGCCAATCGAAGACCCAGTTGAATTTACAAACAACATCTGCAAAATAATGGAATAGTTTATAGTTAAAAACAGTCTGAAAACAGGCTGTTTTTAACTATAATTTATATTGACTAAATTGAAAAATTGTGTTATGATTAAATATTTTATATTTGACTTAGATTCCTGTTTATACCATAATATAGGAGTGAAATATGTATAAAGGGGAGAAGACATATGGCTGTTTATTGGAATACTAGTGCGTTACAGATTAATCTTGGCGAATTTACTATTTTTCCGACGTTAATATGGAATGAAGATACTGCAGTGTTAGTGGATACTGGCATGCCTGGATTGCTTCCAATTTTTAAGGCTGAATTGAAAAAAAAGGATGTTCCATTCGAGAAACTTTCTGCAATTATCCTAACACATCAAGATCTAGACCATATCGGCAGTTTGCCTGAATTTGTAGAAGCAGCCAGCGGTAATTTGTCTGTATTTGCCCATGAATTGGAAAAACCTTATATAGAAGGAGAAATGGCCCTTATTAAGACAAGCAGGGAAAATATGTCAGCGGATAAATGGGCAGCAATCCCTGACGGTTTGAAGCCATATTATGAAAATTCGCCAAAAGGAAAGATAACATCACTCCTCGTAGACAAACAAGATGTGGAGGGAATTTCTGGGATTGAAGTTATCGCT
>JAPSHL010000035.1 GCA_031179905.1 Bacillus sp. (in: firmicutes)
AACAGGAGATACTACAACTGGGACGTATTATTTGAATGTTTCCGATGAAGAGAAACAAAAGGTTCATGATATGCTTTCAGGTAACTTGGAATAATCGAAAGAGCGGGCAACCGCTCTTTTTTGCTGCCTTCAATAATTAGTGTGTGGCTATTTTTTTATCACGTGCCTTCGGTGTAGCAGATACTATTTTATTCACAGATGAATAGCGTTCCAGAACAGCAGCTTATAATATAAAAAACTGAATGTTTTATGGATAGGGCAATATAAGGCGGACTGAAGCTAACTTGTTATCCTTTGGAGATATTGAGATATTTCCCTTTTTGACTGTGAGCTTCTAGAAGGAGGATTGCTAAGGCAATCTGTTAAAATAAGATTGTACCTTAAAACATAAAACGGGATTTAATTAAAATATACATGCATCGAGTTAGTATTCGTAATTGGCTTATAAACCATCATCGAGCCTCTGAAATGAAAATAAGACGTTATGGGAAGGAAGTATGTGCATTATGGCACAATATTTGAAGCTGGACGTCTATTTTTTGTGTAATGAGACTTGACTTTGGTGTAATAATCCAAGTGCTTAAAAGCTTGCCTGCATCCTAAAGGAGGAGTATTTATGTTGTATATAAACGGTGAATGGTGTGAAGCGATAGGCGGTGAAACCTATCCTGTTCATAATCCAGCAACAGGAGAGCTGATTAAAGAAACGGCAAAAGGCAATAAGGAAGATGCACAAAAAGCGATAAGCGCTGCTAAAGATGCACTTGGTGCCTGGTCGAAGCTGACGGCAAAAGATAGGTATGGATACTTGAAAAAAGCGGCAGATTTACTTCGTTCTCGTGTTGAGTCATTAGCAGAAATAATTACAACAGAGATGGGTAAGCCTTTGGCTGAGAGCAGGGGAGAAGTGCAGCTTGCATCAGAGTACCTTGATTGGTATGCGGAGGAAGGAAAGCGTATATATGGAGACACAATTCCATCAAGTTCACCAACGAAGAGGATTCTAGTATTAAGACAGCCAATTGGTGTTGTGGGTGCTATCACCCCTTGGAATTTTCCGATTGCGATGATTGCAAGGAAGATTGCACCAGCTATTGCTGCCGGCTGTACAGTAGTGATTAAACCGGCAGAATCAACGCCTTTGACTGCTATTGAAGTAATGAAAGCTTTTCATGATGCAGGTTTGCCAAAAGGGGTATTAAATCTCGTTCACGGCATGCCAAAGGAAATTGGCGACGCAATGATGGAAAGCCCAGATGTCCGTAAAATAACATTTACTGGTTCGACAAAGGTGGGGAAAGAGCTTGCGAAACGAGCGGCAGATACGATGAAGAAAATCTCCATGGAACTTGGTGGTCATGCGCCATTTCTTATCTTTGAAGATGCTGATCTTGAGAAGGCGGCAGACGGTGTGATTGCAAGTAAATTCCGCAATGCCGGACAAACCTGTGTTTGTACAAATCGTGTTTATGTACAGAAAAGCATCAGTGAAAAATTCGCACAAATACTGACAGAAAAGATGACGAAGCTTGTTGTTGGAAATGGGCTTGAGGACGGCATCACAATCGGGCCGCTTATTAATGAAAATGCTGTAAAAAAAACAATCGAGCATGTCGAAGATTCGATCCAAAAAGGAGCGAAGCTGCTTATAGGCGGTAAAAAACCGGTAGGAGAACAATTTGAAAATGGTTTCTTCTTTGAACCGACTATTCTTGCTCATGCAACACATGATATGAAAATAGCTTCTGAAGAAACCTTTGGTCCTGTTGCGCCTCTTTTTGATTTTGAAACAGAAGAGGAAGGAGTCGCATTGGCTAATAATACAGTATATGGCCTTGCAGCTTATTTCTACACAAATGACGTTTCTCGAATCTTCCGTGTTGGTGAAGCGTTGGAATATGGGATAATTGGTATTAATGATCCTTTACCAACAGTTGCGCAGGCACCATTTGGCGGAGTAAAGGAATCAGGTGTTGGCCGTGAAGGCGGCAAATATGGAATAGAGGATTATTTAGAATATAAATACTTGTCCCTCGAATTGAATATTTAAGTTTTAAGGCTGCTTTTTTTGCAGTCTTTCTTTTTGATTTTGTTCAATAGCGGATACAGATTAGTGTTTAACAAATACTAAAAAGGAGCAATGCTTAATTTACAAGGAAAGGATGAATATGGATGGGTGTAGAATGGAATCCAGCTCGAAGTGCACTTGTTATAGTCGATGTGCAAAATGACTACTGCCATAAAGAAGGAAGCTTGGCAAAGCAAGGATTGGATGTCTCAATGGCTGAAAAGATGATGCCAAATCTTCACAGGATGATACGTGCATGTAAGGAAAAGAAAGTGCCGGTAATCTACATTCAAACAATTCATGAGGACAGTACAGACTCAAAGACTTGGGTGAAAAGGTTAAAAGGTAAAAGCCAAACAGATCTTTGCCGCAAAGACACATGGGGCGCTGAATTTTTCCAATTGACTCCAGATGAAAAAGAAGATGTGATTGTGGTGAAGCATCGTTATAGTGCTTTTATTAACACAAGATTTGACTCTGTTCTCCGCGCCATGGAAATTGAAACATTGCTCATGGCTGGTGTCAGCACAAATATATGCGTAGAATCGACTGCTAGAGACGGCTTTATGCTTGATTATGATGTTCTTTTATTGTCTGATTGTACAGGTGCTTTTACTCAGGAAGCGTATGAAATGTCATTAGAGACAATTGATCAGTTTTTTGGTTCAGTGACAAGCTCTGAAGAAATTCTAAAAAGCTTAAACCTAGAGATGCCAGTAGAACAAGCATAGTCTTTTTTTAACAGATCAAGCATATAATAAACACCAGCAGGAAAAAACCCACAAAGCATTGTCTTTGTGGGTTAAGTGATTGACTTAAATTTTGAATTGGTTTACAACCGTCATCAATTCTTCAGCCATTCCAGCTAACACTTGTGCGGAAGCCTTGATTTCTTCCATTGAGGCTAATTGCTCTTCAGTAGATGAAGCAACCTCTTCTGTGTTACTGCCATTAACCTTAGATAAAGAAGCGATTTCATCGGCAGATGAAGTGACTTCTTTTACGTAAGAAGCGATACGCTGGATTGTTTCTGCCACTTCATTGATTTTTGGTGTAACCATTTTTGTGCTGTTCAGAATTTCACCGAATGTATCCGCTGTTTCCGTTGAGATTTTAACACCATTCTCTGCTTGTGACTTCGCGTCATTTAACAAGTTTACTGATTCGGCAGTATCCTTTTGAATACCGCTCAACAGTCTGGAAATATCCTTTGCAGAAACTTGCGATTGTTCCGCGAGCTTGCGCACTTCGTCTGCAACAACAGCAAAGCCTTTGCCGTTCTCCCCGGCCCTGGCAGCCTCAATGGCGGCGTTCAATGCAAGAAGATTTGTCTGTTCTGCGATATTGCTGATGATATCAATAATTGAACCGATTTCTTTTGACCTTTCGGAAAGAGAGGCAATGACTGCATTAGATCGATTAACTGAATCAAAGATTGATTCCATTTGAGCTAAGCTGCTGCTGATAGAATTTGAGCCTTTTTCTGCATTGTCAGAGGCTGTTTTAGAAAGTTCTGATACTGTATCTGTATCCTTTTCAATTTTTAGAATTCCATTAAGGATCCCTGATAAAGAACTGGAGTTTTCATCTGTTTTCGCGATTGTTATTTCTGTGCTGCTGGCAATCTGCTGAATGGATGACGTGATGTTTTCTGCTGCCCGTGCGGATTGGTCAGCACTTGCATTAAGCTGTTCTGCACTTGAAGCAACATGGTCTGCATTGCTTGCGATTTTTGAAATCATGTCTTTTAAGCTGTCTTGCATTTGTGTAAAGGATTCATTTAATTGATAAATCTCATCTTTATTTTTCAATAGCAAAGGTTCCGTATTTAACTCTCCGTCTGCCACTTGCTGCATTTTACCTTGCAGCTTGCTGATGGGCTTTGTAATGAAGAACGATTGGATAACACCTGCAGCAATTGCAATTACAGTGGCTGTAATACTGACAATCAAGATGATAAGTGAACGGTGTTGTGCATCTTGTTGGGCTTCATCTATCTCTGGTTCCATAATTTCTTTATTTAGCCATGTTATTAATGAAGTTGTTCTGTCCGTCAAATTATTTGAAATAGGGACAATTGTTTCTAGGCCATCTGCAATAGCTTGCTCTTTATTTGTGGACGAGCTTGACATGCTGTTCATTATTGAATTTGCACTTTGGTAGAATTCTTCATTCAATTCTTGGATTTCATCCAGTCTGTCCTGTGTTTCTTGAAGTGTTGCGAGCTTTTTTCCTTCCTCTACAAGGTTTTTAATATTGCTGTTTGCGCCATTTAACTGGCTTTTATACTCTGGTGTTTCATAAAGCATAAAGCCTCTGTAGCTGGCCACTTGCTGAGCTGTATTAGTTTTGATTTCATCACTAATTGAACGAAGTTCAGCGACAGTGTTGATAAGATACGTGAAAGACTCCTCTGTTTTCTTAGAGCTGCTGTAAGAATAATAGGAAGCAATGGTGAATATAAGGGAGATGATAATAAAGCTTCCGATAAGTTTTTGTTTTATGCTGATGTTCATTACCTGTCCTTCTCCTTTTAGAATAAAATAAGTAGTTTAGAAATGAGAACAAAGACACCGTATGTAAGGGTAAAATTAGACCAATGGGCACTTGTTTCATTTCTGTGCGGGTTCTTTCTATATCGGCAAAAAAATTGGGATTTAAAGCCTATTAATGAAAATACAGAAAACTTTTTTAAGATTTTAAGAGGAATGTTTTTTGCTAGAAAGGGGTATAGAGGAGGTAGAGAGGGGGAATGGGCTAAAATGTCACGAGAAACCACGCTCTACTACTTTGAGCCGAATGGCTATATTCCAAATCATCCTACATTACCAGTCCTGCATTATAAGCAGGTGTTAAAAAATAGTGAAAATAATATGGGCAAGATATTTCAATCTCATAATTGGGGAAACAGCTGGGTGGACGGAGTTTTTCCTTACCATCATTATCATAGCAATTCTCATGAGGTGCTTGGGATAATGAAGGGTTCTGCATTGCTGCAAATTGGCGGTGATCAAGGTAGTAAAATTATCCTTCACGCTGGAGATGTTTTGCTGCTTCCTGCAGGAACAGGTCATAAGAAGCTGTCAGGCACCCCCGATTTGCAAGTCATTGGTGCATATCCTAATGGACAGCATTATAATACAAGAAGGGATACGGAGGAAGATTTTCGTGTTGCGGTGGCGGAGATAGAAAACGTTCCATTTCCTCAAGAAGATCCCGTATTTGGTAAGCATGGACCGCTGATAGAAATATGGACAAGAATTAAGGAGTAAATACCTAAATTAGTTATAGGGAAAACGGCGGCTACTGCCCCGGATTGCCCTTTACATATATACATATTTTAGGTAATGTTAAGACAGGTAAAAATATTAATTAAAGGTGGGAATCTGGCAATATGGTTTATCAAGATATAGTAGGAAAATGGGCTAGTTTTGAAGATTTAGAGCCAAATTTAAAAGCGCAATTGCTGGAATTGCAAAAATCAGAAAAACTGCTTGAGGATAGCTTTTATAAGCATTTAGAATTTGGCACTGGCGGAATGCGCGGAGAGCTTGGCCCCGGCATTAACCGTATGAATATCTATACAGTACGCAAAGCTGCCCAAGGATTGGGAAAATACATACAAGAACAAGGCAAAGAAGCAATGGACCGCGGTGTGGCAGTAGCATATGACTCCCGTCACCAATCACCGGAATTTGCTTTGGAAGTTGCAAAAGTAGTGGGCAAGCTGGGCATCAAATCCTATATATTCGAAGAGCTTCGCCCAACACCTGAGCTATCATTTGCAGTGCGCCACCTTAATACATTTGCTGGTGTTGTTATCACTGCAAGCCATAATCCGCCTGAGTATAATGGTTTCAAAGCATATGGGGAAGATGGCGGGCAGCTGCCTCCAGAAGCCGCAGATGTTATTATCAAGTATGTGAACGCAGTAGAAGATGAGCTTACGATTGAAGTTCTTGAAGAGTCGGAGCTTTTAGAACAAGGCTTATTAACATACATAGGAGCTGACGTCGATGCAGCTTATGTGGAGCAGCTTAAAACAATTCAGCTTAACAAGCTTCCAGAAGCTGAAGATTTGAAAATCGTCTTCACACCATTACATGGCACGGCGAACAAGCCTGTACGCGCGGGGTTGCAGGCGTTTGGTTTCGGTAATGTAACCGTTGTTAAGGAGCAAGAATTACCAGATGCAAACTTCTCTACAGTTAAATCTCCAAACCCGGAAGAGCATGCCGCATTTGAGATTGCTATCCGTTATGGAAAAGAAATTGATGCAGATATTCTTTTAGGTACAGATCCGGATGCAGACCGTCTTGGTGTTGCTGTTAAGGATTTGAATGGCGAATACACCGTTCTTACTGGAAACCAGTTAGGAGCATTGATGCTTGAGTACTTGCTGTCAGAGAAAAAAGCAAAAGGTATTCTGCCTGAAAACGGTGTTGTTATCAAAACAATTGTAACATCTGAAATCGGAAGAACGATTGCAGAAGCATATGGCATTCCGACAATAGATACATTGACTGGCTTTAAATTCATCGGTGAAAAAATCCTTGAATTTGAACAAACAAAGCAGCATACTTTCCTATTTGGATACGAGGAAAGCTATGGTTACTTAATTGGTGACTTTGTACGTGACAAAGATGCTGTGCAGTCTGCTATTTTTGCGGCAGAAGTTGCTGCGTATTACAAAGCAAAAGGCATGACTTTATACGAAGGCTTGCTTGAAGTTTTTGAAAAGTACGGCTTTTACCAAGAAGGACTTGAATCTTTAACACTCAAAGGAAAAGATGGTGCGGAACAAATTGCTTACATTATGGATACATTCCGCCAAGATCCTATTTCTGAAGTGAGCGGGCTGCAAGTTGTTGCAATTGAAGATTATCAGACAAGCAAACGGACAGAGAACGTGAAGGAAATCTTAATCGACCTTCCAAAATCCAATGTTATTAAATACTATTTGGAAGACGGCTCATGGTTCTGCCTGCGTCCATCAGGTACTGAACCGAAGGCTAAGTTCTATTTTAGTGTTACTAGCTCTTCTCTTGAAGAAAGCCAAGGTAAATTGGCTCAGCTGCGAGCTGGCGTTATGGATAAAGTCCAGGCGGTAATCGCCTCTTACGGGCAATAATACAAAGAAGCGGATAAAGCATTTATGCTTTATCCGTTTTTTTATTAAATTAAATAGATTGACGAAAGATAAAATTTGCCTGCTTAAACCTTTGATAGTTTCATTTTTCCTAACAGTAAAAATGAGTTTTCTAATTGCTAACCTCTAATTTTACTATCCTTAGTGATTTTTCAATAATCGCCTCATTTAGTATGATAAGTTTGCTAGGAAGAAAGGGGTGATCCATTGATTAATCAGGTGACATTAGTAGGGAGATTGACCCGTGATCCTGAACTGAAGCTTACCCAAACAGGCACTTCTGTCACTAATATTATGCTTGCAGTTCAACGGAACTATCGCAATCAGGCAGGAGATTATGAAGCAGACTTTATTCCATGTATTTTCTGGAATAAGGCAGCGGAAAATATCGTCCATTATTGCCGCAAAGGCTTTATGATTGCCCTCATTGGCAGAATTCAAACAAGGAATTATGAAAACGAAGACGGGAAAAGAATTTATGTGACGGAAGTAGTTGCAGAATATGTTCGGTTTTTGGAACCGAAAAATCAAAAGCAGCTCATTAATACTTGATGCTCAGTAGATCAATGAAAAAGGAGGTGACCATTGAATGAATACCGGTGAAAATATGTCAGACTTGCTGTCAGCTTTAATATCAATGCAAGCTAAAACTATTAAAGAAATGAAACAGCAAAATGTCCGGATACGGCAACTAGAATTTGTAATTCAAGAGGAATTCTCCAAAACACACCGCTCCATGCCTACACTCTAAAAGAATATATTCTAAAAATATAAGTAGTAAGTAGTTTTCCCCTCCCGTTTAAAGACCGATTAAACAAAAACCTTTCTTAGAGAGAATCAATCCCAATCCCCATACTTACCTCAAATTTAAAAAGCGTCCTTACGAAGGACGCTTTTTTCTGTTATACAGATATAATAGTAAATATGGATTCATTCATATATTCATAATTGTGAAAATCTTGATTGATAAGTTATGGAATTTTATGATAGATTAGTATGGTTGGTATTTAGTGAAGCGAATTATATAAAAATAATATTTTAACGTAACAGGAGGAACTTTATGAGGATATTGAAGGCAGCTATTGTCCAACTGCTCAGCCTTGTCTTTTTGCTTGTGCTGGCTGCATTTCCTCTTGTTTTGTTCAGTGGGGACAATGGAGATATTGTATTTAATTTTTACGGAATATTTGCAATCATTAAAGATTTCATTGTCGGATTGTTTAGCGGGAATGCCTATTATTTTACCCAGGGAGATCGATCTGTTTTTATCTTTTCTGTTATTGGAGAAAGTTTTACAGATTCTTTTTATTATTTAATAATCGCTGGTTTATGTGTGCTTGCACTCACCTTTCTGCTTGGAATATGGTTTTGGAAGGCAAGTGAACGGTTTTTTGGCAAGATAATCAGTCTTTTAGGAATACTGCCGGACTTTATGCTTATATTGCTGCTGCAGCTGCTTGTGACAATTGTTTATAAAAATACTGGCATTAAGCTCGCTAAAGTAGCTTCCTTTGATTCGGATAATATGGCAGTTTTGCTGCCAATCGTCACCTTAACCATTATTCCGCTTTTGTATGCCGTTAAAGCGTTAAATGAAAAAACGAAGGATGTGCTTACACAGGATTATATTCTGACAGCCATTGCTAAAGGAGTTAAGAAAAAGGATATTTATTTTTACCATGTGACGGTGAATGTTACTCCTTATTTAAAAGCGGATTTGCATAAAGTATTGGCAATTATGGTCAGTAATTTGTTTATTGTAGAATATATCTTTAACTTGAACGGGATAACTGCCCTGTTCTTTCAGACACAATCGTATTTTGGCTATCAGTATAATTTGGTGATTTTTTGCCTTGTTGCTCTATTCTTATTATATGGAGCAGTTTTTTTCCTGCTGTATATGCTGATTATTCTAACGGAAAGGATCTTAAAATATGACTGAGAAATGGAATATAAAGCTTACCGTAGGTCTTTTCCTATTGGCTTTTTTTGTGCTGATTGGTCTGTTCGGTTCTTTTATTGCTCCTTATCCTACAGATTATAAGGTGAAAGTGGGATACATGGAGACAGATAAAGGAAAAGAATTTGTTGCTCCCCCATTAGCACCGTCAGCGGACTATCTATTTGGAACAGACAAATGGGGAAAGGATATTCTATCGCTAATTCTTCATGGTGCTAAATATACGGTGTTTACTGTGTTGATAGTTGCTGCAGTTCGACTTCTTACAGGGGGAATTGCAGGAGTATTGGGCGGATTGGCAGCAAAAGGGAAAAATAAGGGCAAGCAAGGAAGGATAACATTACTAACGAGCATTCCGCCTGTTATGATCATTTACTTTATTATGCTTGGAATCAATATTAATTCAAGTCTTTCAACATTCTCTCTAATCATGATACAAGGAGTGCTGATGGCAGCACTTGGGGTTCCAGGTGTGTATAATGTCGTTTATTCAAAAACTGCGGAAATAAAGGAAAACCTTTATATTATGGCCTCTGTAACACTTGGAGGGAACAAGAGCCATATTTTAAAGAAGCATATTTGGCCGATATTAAAAGGTGACTTTATTATTTTATATTTGAATGAAACAATTCAGGTGCTGCATTTGATGGGACAATTGGCGATATTTAATCTATTTTTTGGGGGAACAATGTTTCAGCCTGATTTCTCCACATATATCTCTATGACAAATGAATGGTCTGGTTTAATTGGACAGTCGCGTTCGTTTATGTCTTATTCACAATGGATTCTCATCTATCCTTTAATAGCTTTTATTCTATTTCTGCTTTCCTTTTATCTAATATCCCAAGGGTTGAGTGAACAAAGCAGGAAAAGCCATAGGAAGAATACTTATATTTAAGGAAATGAATGATAGTTTATCCTGTAAAAAACAAGGGAAAAGAATCCTATAATAACTAGGAGGGAATACACCATGAAGAAAATCAGGAAGGCTATCATACCAGCAGCAGGACTTGGAACTAGATTTCTACCTGCTACTAAAGCAATGCCAAAGGAAATGCTGCCTATTGTGGACAAGCCGACAATCCAATATATAGTAGAGGAAGCAGTCGCTTCTGGAATTGAGGACATCATCATTGTCACTGGAAAGGGAAAAAGATCAATCGAGGATCATTTTGACAGTGCTAATGATTTGGAATGGAATCTTGAAGCAAAGGGCAAAGATGATTTACTGAATAAAGTCCGCTTTGCCTCCAATCTAGCTGATATCCATTATATAAGACAAAAGGAACCTAAAGGTTTAGGGCATGCTGTTTGGTGTGCAAGAAATTTTATTGGTGATGAACCTTTTGCAGTACTCCTTGGTGATGATATTGTGCAGAGTGATGTTCCTTGCTTAAAACAGCTGATTAATCAATTTGAAGAAACACAGTCTTCTGTAATTGGAGTACAGCAAGTTCCAGAAGAGGAGACAGACAGATACGGTATTGTCGATCCTGGAGAAAATATAGGCAGAAGCTACCAAGTAAAGAATTTCATTGAAAAGCCGGACAAAGGGACTGCGCCATCGAATTTGGCGATTTTGGGCAGATATATTCTTACTCCGGAAATTTTTATGTTTTTAGAGAAACAAGAAACAGGTGCGGGCGGCGAAATCCAGTTGACTGACGCTATTCAGCAGCTTAACCAAATTCAACGGGTTTTTGCTTATGATTTTGAAGGAGACAGATATGATGTCGGAGAAAAGCTTGGATTTGTAAAGACAACGATTGATTTTGCTTTGCAAAATGAAGAAATAAAAGATGAAGTATATAAGTTTTTACATGACAGGATTGAAAAGATGAAGAGGGCTGATCGAAAAGATGTGGAACATTATGGATAAGAAGCACAGATAACGTTCTTTACGGCAAACATTTCATTTATTATGAAATGTTTGTCTTATGTACATAAACTGTGCCATGCATCATGCATATCCATAAACTGTGTTTTTAAAAGATTGTTCAGTATATTAATGTGTATTACTTTATTTCTGGTTTTTGATCTGACAGAAAAGCACTTACTTGTTTGCTTGTAAGTCCTAACCGTTTCGCTTCAAGTACCAATTCAACCCACTCGCTATCTAGCTCTGCTGGATCTATCGTTTCTAGTTCTTTTACTGGTAACAAATTTAACACCGTAATAAAACCTCCTTATATTCTCATAAGGTGACCCAGCCATCATAGCAGTGCAGCTGCCTTAGATCTGTAGCTTTGCGTCCCATCCTTTCAAATGGTTTGCCTTTATCTTGGATAATTTGTTTTACTGTTGACTTAAGTTCAAGCATATTGCTAGTTGAAAAGTCTTTTAAAAACACATATATATTTTACCATTTTTTGTGCACATAATGAAAGATTTTAATTAGTCAAAGTTTCGACAAAATCCAACAATATTATTGCTTTCGCTAAAGAATCATGACGATAATTGTATCATGCCTTAATTTTTTATATAATGAAGCTACACTAAGCAAGGCAGGAGACATTTACAAAATGGATAAAAGATGGATGGGAAATATTGAGGTAAATGTACTTCATTCAAATGAAGCTATTGCCGCAATGACAGATAGACTAATGGCATATGAAAAAGCAAATGTGTTTTTTCTTAACGACCATTGCTATAATTTAGCACAGAAGGATCGAGAATACTTGAACCTTCTTAACAACAGTGAATTTTTGCTGAATGACGGCATCGGCATAGAAATCGGCGCGAAGATGTTTGGCTTTTCTTTTAAAGAAAACTTGAACGGCACTGACTTTATTCCGGCTCTATTCAATGAGCTTAAAAGTCATAAAGATAGACAATATAATGTATATTTACTTGGAGCAAAGCCCGGTGTTGCTACGGCGGCCTTGCATGAACTGCAGGATAAGTTTCCTCATTTGAACTTTGTGGGGGAACAGCACGGATACTTTGAACCAAGCAAGGCAGATGAAATCATTGCTGATATTAATGGTAAGCACACAGACATACTGCTTGTTGGGCTAGGAATGCCTATACAAGAAAAGTGGATAGCTGAAAACAGAGAAAAGCTGAATTGTTCGCTGGCATTTGCAGTCGGTGCGTTTTTGGACTTTTCGTCAGGCAATGTCACAAGAGCTCCAAGTCTTTTCCGCAAGCTGCGCCTTGAGTGGCTTTACCGCATGCTGAAAGAGCCGCGTAGATTGTGGAAGCGTAATTTGGTCGGCCATGTGGAATTTTTTTATTATGTGTTAAAAAACAGAAAAAGAAAAATGCCAGCTGCTGGTTGAAGAAAGAGAGGGATGATTATATCCTTCTTTTTTTCTAGGGAAATTCACACCTGTATAAAGTATGAAATAAGAAAAAATTGCCAGTGGAAATATTTTTCTAAATAGTCATGTGATAAAATAAAATATACGGGTATTAATAGATTGTGAGAAAATATTATTTGTTATGAAGGAGATTTAATATGATTCTAGTAGTAGGCGGAGCCGGCTATATCGGCAGTCATCTAGTGAAAGAACTAGTTGAAAAAGAAGAAGTCATCGTACTCGATAACCTGGCGACAGGCCATCAGGAATCTGTGGATGAGAGAGCGATTTTCATCAAAGGAGATTTAGGGAAAGAAGAGGATTTAGAACCGATTTTCTCTAAATATCCAATTAAAGCGGTTATGCATTTTGCTGCGTTCAGCTTAGTCGGTGAATCAGTGCAAGACCCATATAAATATTATGAAAATAACGTTGCCAATACTTTAACATTGTTGAAAACAATGTTAAAGCATAATGTAAAGAACTTCATTTTTTCATCAACAGCAGCTACATACGGTATTCCGGAAGATGAGATTATTTTAGAAAGTTCTAAAACATCTCCAATCAATCCTTACGGAAAGTCAAAGCTGATGGTGGAACAGATTTTAGCTGATTTCCAAACTGCTTACGGTTTGAACTATGTTGTTCTTCGCTACTTCAATGCTGCAGGTGCACATGAGTCAGGAGCAATTGGTGAACAGCATGATCCGGAAACACATTTAATTCCAATTATTTTGCAGCACCTTTTAGGGCAAAGGGAGTCAATTTCCGTTTTTGGAACAGACTATCCAACAGAGGATGGCACATGTATCCGTGACTATATTCATGTGACGGATTTGGCTGCAGCTCATATTAAGGCAGTGGAAGCACTCCTAGATGGAAGTAAACAGGCTGAGACCTATAATCTGGGAAATGGTGTAGGCTATTCCGTTAAAGAAGTTATTGAAACATGTGAAAAGGTGACAGGTAAACAAGCAAATGTTGTTTTGGCTGAACGTCGGGCTGGAGATCCTGCAAGACTTATCGCCTCATCAAGCAAAATCTATGAAGATCTTGGTTGGAAGGCAAAAAGAGGCTTGGAGTCTATTATTCAAAGCGCTTGGGACTGGCATAAGAAGGCATGATGTTTGCTGGAGCGGAGGAATGCAACCTGCATTTCTTCGCTTTTTTTACATAAATATTTTATTCGATAAAGGAGAGACAGTATGAAAGTTAATAAAGTTCATCATATAGCGATTATTTGCAGTGATTATCAAATCTCAAAAGCATTTTATGTGGATATTTTAAAATTCAAACCAATTAGAGAAGTTTTTCGAGAAGAGCGTAATTCATATAAACTCGACCTTATGGTTAACGATGTTTATCAGCTAGAACTATTCTCTTTCCCCAATCCGAAGAAAAGGCCGAGTTTTCCAGAAGCAGCAGGCTTGCGTCACATCGCATTTGAAGTGGATGACATTGCTGAAACAGTTTCCTATTTACAAAGTCAATCTATTGAAGTAGAAGAAATTCGCATTGATGAGTTTACCGATAAAAAATTTACATTCTTTGCAGATCCAGACGGGCTGCCAATTGAAATTTATGAGAAATGACAGCTTTCGAGCTTTGCTTATTTTCCGCCCTTATATTTTGAAAGAATGCTTAATGTGTGTAAGATGAATTGCTTGTCCTGTGTAGTTAAAAGTCTCCAGCTTCCTGCTTTTATTTTCATTAGTATCATCCTTTCTAGTGGAAGATTGTTTTCATATACTACATATACCGCATTCGGACCAATAAGAAACAACAAAAATATCAACAAATGCTGACATATTATTTCCCGAGAAATTTCGAGGGATTTCCCTTTTCCAGCATGTTCTGCTTTATTTCGTCAAAAAAACTATAGATGTCTATTGTTTTTAACGTATTGTAAATATTCCTAAAAAGGGAGAGTGTTTTCCGCTGCAGGAGTTCGATGCAAGGAGCGATCGCCAGCCGCTTCGTTGCTGTTGCTCTGCGCCTGCAGGGTCTTGGCTGTCTCGCTAATTTACAGGAGTCCCACCCTTTAAGCTCCAATCAATCTCCTTTTTTGAATGGGGATAATTTTAAGCATAAATTATTCCTCTATTAATTATAGCTAAACAAAAAACGACTGAAGGTATCTTCAGTCGTTTAGCCATCCTCTTATTATTGCGGCAACTTTCTCACTTGATCGCCCTGTGGAGAATTGGTTCCAGCGTTTATGGAATGAATCTATGCGTTCAAAATCATAGTCATCTTTTGTCAATATATCGGCGAGCTCTGCTGTCGTATAGGCGATTGGACCTGGCACGAGTTTGTCATAGTCTTTCCAAAAACCTCTGTCTTTTGCATATTCTTCAAGGTCATATGGGAAGAATATCATTGGTCTTCTCAAAAAAGAGTACTCAAATGGAATAGAAGAGTAATCCGTAATGAGCAGGTCGGTGATTAGAAGCAGTTCATTAATATAGGGATATTCTGAAACATCGTAGATAGTACCATCCATTTCAGGCAAGTGCGCCTTTTCTTTAATAGATGGATGGAGTCTAATCAAGATGATAGAGTCTTCACCAAGACTGTTTTTTAATAGCGTAAGGTCGAGGTTAGCATTTGTGATGCCATTATTTCCGCCTCTAAAGGTTGGTGCGTATAATAAAATTCTTTTATTTTTGAACTGAGGGTACTCGCTGTATATTTTTTTAATTGTTTCGTTTTTGCGTGTTTCGTCAAAAAAGATATCTGTGCGAGGTATTCCTGTATGGATTATTTGCTGTTCTTGAATCGAGAATGCTTCATGAAAAATAGCATCCATCTCATGTGAGCCGGTAATTACATATTGAAACTGGCTGTATACATCCTTGAAACGCTGATTAGCTTTGCTTGTCCGAAATTGAATACTTGAATCTTTCAATCCGAAGGTTTTGATGGCACCGGCAGCATGCCAGATTTGAAGCCGCTTAACATTTCGCTTGAACTTAATGCTTGAGAGAAAACCGAAATAATTATCAAGAACAATTACCTTTGATGTAGCCAGATGCCGAATTCCTGCCAAAAAGGTCTTAGGTTTGCGGGGTGTAAATTCTAGCACTTCACCAAATTGCTTTTCTTCCAGCAGTACTTTTGTTTCAGTTGTTGCTGCCAGAAAAATACAGCGGCTGTCACTAGCGGTTTTTTTGAATTCTTCGAATATATGAATGCTGTTTTCAGGGAAAGACACACAAAAAACTATTTTCTTTTGTTGCGGGAATAGACTGCTAATCCGAAACAACAAAGAAAATAGCGTTAAATACAAGGAAATCGCAAATTCCCTTATCATATTATTTTACCTTGAATAAATCCTTCTTGATTTTTGAAGTAGAGATTCCAACAGTTCTAGGCAGGTACACAACTTCACAATAATCTTTCAAGAAATCGAATTTTCCTTCCCAGTCATCGCCCATTACGAATATATCGATGTTGTGGTCAACAACATCCTTAACCTTTTGATCCCATTCGTGTTCAGGAATAACTTCATCCACATAGCGGATTGCTTCCAGAATCATTTTTCTGTTTTCATAGCTGTGGTATGCTTTTTTATCTTTAATTGCATTGAATTCATCGCTGGAAAGGGCAACTGTTAAATGATCGCCTAGTTCTTTTGCTCTTTTCAAAATATTAATATGACCCCAGTGCAATAAATCGAAGGTGCCATAAGTGATTACTTTTTTCATTTGTATCCTCCTAAATATGAAGTTCCTTTGTTGGCTATAATAATGGTTAGTTATTCTGTTATTTTATTTGGCTGTGTCATTCAATGTGAATGGATTTCTGTCCAAGCGTTTTTCTGGTAATACCTTAATTTTATGATTTATTGTTTCCCAATTACCTTATTTTAAAACCTTTCCCCCATTATGACAAGTATTTCTATATTAATCGGGAGAAGCTTTCATGAAATTGAAAAACTACTGAAAAAATTGTCATCTAAGCACATTACTTGTCAATCAGTGTCAAAATAGCAAAGTTAAGGAGATAAGCAAAATTAAGCTTATCTCCTGATAGAGTTAATTCACTTTTAAATGGTCTTTTAGCTCTGTCTGGATGGTTGTTTTTTCTGCATCATCAACAATTAAATACCAAACGCCATCAATGGTCTGCCCTGTGCCATTAATCGTTAATTGCTCGATATTGCCGGCAGCCTGTTTATAGTTCTTTTGGATATTTACCATTTCATCAAATGTAAGATTTGTCTTAATGTTTTTACTTAAGGCATCGAAGATATCATCGAAGTTAGTCAATGAGTTAAGACTCGCACCTTCCTTCAACACTGCTTGAATGATCATGCGCTGTCTCAGCTGGCGCCCGAAGTCTCCGCGAGGGTCCTCGTAACGCATACGGGAAAATTTAAGCGCTTTTTCTCCATTAAGGGTTACTGCTCCTTCTGGAAAATGAACACCTTCATACGTAAAATCAAGATCGTTATTCACGGTGACTCCGCCAACGGAATCTACGATATCTTTAAAACCTTCCATATTGATTTGCATATAGTAATCAATTGGTATGTCCAGGAAGTTCTCGACTGTATCCATAGACATAGCAACACCGCCAAAGGCATAAGCGTGATTAATCTTATCTGTTGTTCCGTGTCCGACAATTTCAGTACGTGTATCGCGAGGGATGCTGAGCATTTTTACAGATTGTTTCTCTGGGTTTACGGTCATCACAATCATCGTATCTGATCTTCCGCTGTCTCCGTCTCGTTCATCGACCCCAAGCATCAATACTGAAAAAGGCTCCTGCTGCTCTAAATTCAATGTTTCTGTCCGTTTTGTAGTTTCCCTGTCGACAGGTTCGTGCATGGAATCTACTGCACTTGTTAGTGAATGCCAGACAGTATATACATAAGCGCCGATACCAATCAATAGGATCAGCAGTATAATTCCAGTGATTCGCAGCCATTTTCTTTTCTTCTTTTTCGGTTTATCCGACCTCATATTTGGCTATGCCTCCATATCTTGACAAATTTTGATAAAACTACTTTTAAGATAGCAGAAATCCATGCTTTTGGATACAAATTTCAGTAAATTATTATATTAATATTTGTTTCTAAATCAGCAATTATGCTTAATAATAGGATGTGTTCAAATTGTTCATTAGTATGAATGTATTAGAAGGCACGCTTTTCTGTATACTAATAATAATTATAAAAAATAGAAACTATAGCCCTGCTGTAATCGGTGGACAATAAATAGTAATGCATATAAAATAGAAGTAAGATAGGAATAATTTGGAGGTAACTAAATGTCTAAAGTAAGAAAAGCGATAATACCAGCTGCAGGTCTAGGAACTAGATTTTTGCCAGCAACAAAAGCGATGCCAAAGGAAATGCTACCAATCGTAGACAAACCGACTATCCAATACATTGTAGAAGAAGCAATTGCTTCTGGAATTGAAGACATAATAATTGTTACTGGAAAAGGGAAAAGAGCGATCGAGGACCACTTTGATAACGCATGGGAATTAGAAGAGAACCTAGTTGCGAAAGAGAAGTTTGACCTTCTTAAAAAAGTAAAGGAATCATCTAATGTGGATATTCATTATATCCGCCAAAAAGAGCCGAAAGGTTTAGGTCATGCTGTATGGTGTGCTAGAAACTTCATCGGTGATGAGCCATTTGCGGTCTTGTTAGGCGATGATATTGTGGATAGCGAAGATCCATGTCTAGGTCAGTTGATGTCTCAATATGATGAGACATTGTCATCGGTTATCGGTGTTCAAGTTGTTCCTGATTCAGAGACACACCGCTATGGTATTGTTGATCCAATTGACGATTCTGGAAGAAGACATCAAGTGAAAAAGTTTGTAGAGAAGCCGAAGCAAGGAACTGCTCCTTCTAATTTAGCGATTATCGGCCGCTATATTTTCACTCCGGAAATTTTCCGTTTCCTTGAAGAACAGGAAGTAGGTGCAGGCGGAGAAATCCAGCTGACAGATGCTATCGAAAAGCTTAACCAAATCCAAAGAGTATTCGCTTACGAATTCGAAGGAAACCGTTATGATGTCGGTGAGCAGCTAGGATTTATCCAGACTACAATCGAGCTTGCTTTAAAACGCGATGATATTAAAGACAAATTGGAAGTGTACTTAAAAGATTTAGTTGGAAAATTGCAGGATGAGCCTGTAAACAATAAATAAGCCGCTTCATTTTAAAGAGGGTGAAAACCCTCTTTTTTTAATTACCATTAATAGGATGTTTTACCTATGATTTTCTTACTAAATCTCTTAACATATGCCCTCATTTCGTAGATAATATAAGTATATAAAACTACTAAAAATAAAGAGGTGCATGGATATAGAAAAGTTATTAGGCAAGAAGACATATGTTTTGTTGTTTTTTTCTATTTTTGGTCTGTTTTTTATTTACCCTGAACAAAAAAAGGCAGCAGAAGCAGTCTGGTCAGGGAACTTCTATAATAGTGCTAATCTTTCAGGGGACGGAATAGCTGCACAGTTTCAAAACCTTCATCTTAACTGGGGCTATGATAAGCCAGTGACTGGTGTTGGAACGAATAATTTCTCAGCATCTTTTGCTCGTACAATAAATGTACAAGAAAGTCAGAAGGATTATTTTTTGCAAGCCTTTGCTGATGACGGTGTCCGGATGTATATAGATAATAAGTTATATATAGATGGTTGGAACAAATCTGGTCAAACCTTTTCCAAACCAATTAAAGGCATGACGGCAGGAGACCATAATGTCAAAACAGAATATGTGGAGGCAGGAGGGAAATCTGTCCTGTTTGCTGATGTTCTGCCTTTTGACAGCTGGGTTGGCTATTTCTACAATAATACCACTAAAAAAGGTGCTCCTGAGGATGCTTTTCAGTACACATCTTCAAAGTCAGACCTGTCTTTTAATTACGGCTATAATTCCCCAGGCGCGAAAAACATCGGCGCTAATAATTTTTCGATGAAGCTGTACACCTATAAAAATCTTGCTGCGGGGCAGTATGTGATTAATACAAAATCGGATGATGAAATTCAAATATATATTGATGATAAAAAAGTCCTAGAAAAAACTAGCCCTGGAGAAGAAAAAATTCTTATTAATGTGGCTGATACTGCGCAAGGAAGTACCCATGCAATTCGAGTGGAGTATGTGGAGAAAACAGGAAAAAGTTATTTGGATTTCTCGATTAATTCTGTTAAGGAGAAGCTGACTGCTGACTCGTGGCTTGCCGCATACTTTAACGGAACTACTGCAGCTGGAACTGGTAATGTGTATGAAGGAATAAGCAATGTGTTCTTTAACTGGAAGGCTGCTGCTCCGAACACGAAAACTACTAAAGATAATTTTTCAGCTTCCTATTTTAAGCTTTTGAATACAGGGAATTACTTTATTCATACAATTGCAGATGATGGTATTAGTGCAACAGTCAACGGACAGTCTTTGTTCAATCGTTGGTCTTCATCTGCAGGGCATGAGAATAAAGCAGTAATTACAAATCTGAAGTCAGCTGAAAATGTTTTGAAAATTAATTACTTGGAAAAAACAAGCAATGCCTTTATGAGTGCAGACGCTCTTCCGTTTGGACAGTGGCTTGGCTATTATTATGCTAATAATGGATTAAAGGGTGTTCCGGCGAACAAAAAAACAATTAAGGGAGACGGCAATGGAGCATTCAGCTTTGATGCCAGCAATGGATCTCCTGCTTCTGGCGTTCCTGTGGATAATTATACGGCACAGTTTATCACAGCGATGAAGCTGACTGCTGGAGAGTATGTCATTCGTTCTACGGCAGACGACGGTATCCGTGTATATGTGGATGATAAGCTGGTGCTAGATAAATGGGGAAGCGGTAACTCTGGTGAAAATGCACTGAAAATTAACATCAATGATCTGGCTGTATCTGATGTAACCAAGAAGGATGTCCATTGGATTAAAGTTCAATATTTAGAAAAAGGCGGCAAGTCTAAGCTGAACTTTGATATAAAACCAGTGGAGCAAACTGTCACAGCAAGTGATTGGCTGAATATATTCTATCCAAACAAAAGTCTTTCAGGAAATGGGATTGTGGTTGGCGGAAAGAATGCAAAGCAAACTGTCAACAATATCCAATATAAATGGAATAAAAGTGCGCCTCTTGCTGGAATTCCCGCAGATGGTTTTTCTGCATCCTTCCTAAAAAAAATCACGGGGAGTCAAGATTATTTTGTTTCAACCTTTGCAGATGATGGCATCCGTGTGAAAGTAGATAATCAACCTGTCATCGACCGCTGGAAGAATTCAGGTGGTGTCTATAATAATGGACTGATCACGAATTTAAGTTCTGGCAATCATATCATTCAGGCAGATTACTATGACAATGGCAGCAGTGCCTATGCTTTTGCAGATGTACAGCCACTAGGCAGCTGGATAGCATACTATTATAACAATAGGACATTGTCAGGAGTTCCGGTGACTTCAAAGGCTGTTAATAACAGCAACAGCATGACCCTTACCCAAGATTTTGGACAAAGTGCTCCCGCATCGTTGATGAATGCTGATGGCTTCTCGGCGAAGTATGTGACAGCGAAACGGATTGATGCAGGAGAATATGTCATTCGCGGGCTGTCTGATGATGGTGTCCAAGTTTATATAGATGGACAATTAGTAAT
>JAPSHL010000233.1 GCA_031179905.1 Bacillus sp. (in: firmicutes)
TCTTTTTATTACCATAATGAACCAAAATTGCGATAAAAATAAAGCGTTTACAAAATAAATGAAAGCATTTACAATGTAATTGTACCAATAAATATGAGATATTCTAATAAATTCTACAAATGGTTTATACATTGATAACGGAGGCTCCATACTATGAAATTCCCTAAAGATTTTTTATTTGGCGCAGCATCTGCATCTTACCAAGTGGAAGGTGCTTGGAATGAAGATGGAAAAGGTGTGACTAACTGGGATATCTTTTCTAAAATACCTGGTAAAACATTCGAAGGAACAAACGGTGATGTTGCAGTCGACCATTACCATCGCTACAAGGAAGATGTTCGATTAATGGCTGAAATGGGGTTGGAATCTTATCGCTTCTCCATTTCTTGGGCACGTATAATCCCAGACGGAGACGGAGAAATCAATAAAAAAGGAATAGAGTTTTATAATAATTTAATAGATGAATGCTTAAAGTACGGTATTGTACCATTTGTGACCCTTTATCATTGGGATCTCCCACTTCCGTTAGAAGAGGATGGCAGCTGGACAAATAAGCGTACGACAAATGCTTTTGCTAAGTATGCAGAAGTTTGCTTTAAAGCATTTGGTGATAGGGTTAAGCATTGGATAACATTCAATGAAACAATCGTTTTCTGTACGCTGGGGTATTTAAACGGTGCACATCCTCCTGGATTGGTGAATGCTCATAAAGAATATTTCCAAGCGACACATAATGTGTTTCTGGCACATGCGCTGGCAGTAAAGAAATATAAAGAACTGAAGCAATACGGAGAAATCGGCATAACGCATGTATTCAGTCCTGCATTTAGTGTCGACGGGCAAGAAGATAATTTGTTTGCCGCCAATCATGCGAATTATTACCAAACATATTGGTATTATGACCCTATCTTAAAAGGAGAATATCCGCAATATGTTTTGGATGCATTACAGGAAAAAGGGTTAACGCCAGATTGGACAGAAGAAGAGCTTCAGCTGTTAAAGAAAACAGCTGGTTTAAATGATTTCATGGGACTTAACTATTATCAGCCGGCACGTGTTGAAAAAATCCAAGGAACATCTGAGTCAGTTGAAATTAGCCGTGACAATTCAACAGGAAGGCCAGGTAACCCATCCTTTGACGGTGTCTACAAGACTGTCATGATGGAGGATAAGGTGTATACAAAATGGGGCTGGGAAATATCTGCGGAAGGATTCCTTGACGGCTTGCGAATGATAAAGGAAAGATATGGAGATGTGAAATTGTACATTACCGAGAATGGTCTTGGTGACGAAGATCCAGTCATCGAGGATGAAATCATGGATGTTCCAAGAATAAAATATATTGAAGAGCATCTTAAAGCAGTAAAAACAGCGATTGGGGAAGGCATTAACTTAAAAGGATACTACGCATGGTCTGTTATTGATCTATTGAGCTGGCTCAACGGCTATAAGAAACAGTATGGATTCATCTATGTAGATCATAAAAATAATCTGGCAAGAAAGAAAAAGCTTTCCTTCCACTGGTACAAGCATATCATTGAAACAAGAGGAGAGGAGCTATAATTTTAGTCTGTTAATGTTTTAAAAAGGGGTATTCTTCTAAGAAATGTAGAGGTATACCTTTTTTTTAGGAAAAGGGGTGAAGCATATGACAATCAAATACCAAATTGTTGCCAGTACGCTGGAGAACGAAATTCTTCAGGGGAAATTTCAAGCGAACGAGAAGCTTTCAACAGAAGAGGAACTGATGCGAAGGTTTCAAGTCAGCCGTAATACAATTCGAAGAGCATTGAATATATTGGTAGATCAAGGATATGTCTACCAGGTTCAAGGCAGTGGCCTTTTTTTGAGAGAATTTTCCCGGCCAGGCTGTATTACAATTCGAAAAATGCAGGGGCTCACAAAAGAATTGGCAGGGGAAAATATGAACAGCCGCATTATTGAATTGTCACTTGTGTTGGCTGACGAGAAATTGGCTGCAAAAATGAAATGTGAACTAGGTGATTCCTTATACTATATTAAAAGGCTCCGTTTTGTTAATGGGGATCCCCTTGTTTTAGAAGAAGCTTACTATAATAAGGCACTCGTACCATACTTAAATGCAGAAATTGCCGAATCATCTATCTATCGATATATAACAGAAGATTTAAGACTAAAGATAGGGTTTGCAGATAAGCTCATTTATTGCGAAAAACTGTCAAAGGAAGATGGCCTTCATTTAAAATTACCGGAAGGGGACCCTGCCTTGGTTGCTGAAAATACTGTTTTTTTAAATACAGGAATTGTATTTAACGTTTCTATGGAAAAATATAATTATGCTTCAGCAAGGCTGCTTGCATTGACTTTTTAATGAGAAGACCGCTATTTAGAGCGGTTTTTTTTATTAGCAAGTAAGGGAAAGAACTCTGAGCGTTATTGACAAAAATATTTCGGGTCCCTATACTGTTTTATAGTGGTTAATTTTTCTGAATAGTATGTAAATTTGTAAAAAGAATGATAGCCAAAACAAATCGGAACTGACATGAGTACATATTGTGAGAATAAAAAATTTGCCTAGTCCCCAAACAGGAAGACACTTGCATATACTAATAATGAATAGGGAGTAATCAAATCAGATTGCACTAAAGCAATATGATTTAGAATTGACTCATTATATTTGCTGATGGAACGTCTGAAACACTGACAAACTAGGCGTCAAAGTAGCAAACTTGTCGAGTCAAAAGATAAGGGGAAATAAATAGAATTATATAAATAGGTATAAGTTCTTTGGTGAACATTCCAAAGGAAACATAAAAGCTAAAAGCATGGATTATCAGGGGGAACACTAGTATGGAGGAATTTCTTAAAGAAAGGGAAAAAGAAATGATTGAGCTTCTCAAAAAACTCGTAAATATTGACAGTGGAAGCTATGTAAAACAAGGGGTCGACCAAATCGCTGAAATTTTAGAGAATAAGTTTGCAGAGGCTGGATTTGTTTCGACCATTAAAAAGGAGAAAAAAACCGGGAATAACCTCGTTCTGCGTCATAAGGATGCAAGAGATCCGAGAGTTATCATTGTTGCACATATGGATACTGTTTTTCCTGAAGGCACAGCAGAAAAACGTCCGTTCCGAATAGAAGAAAACAGGGCATACGGTCCTGGGGTTATTGACATGAAGGGTAGTCTTGTCTCCGTTCTGTATGCGATAAAGGCATTAAAAAGTATTCATTCTCCTGCACTCAAAAATGTGGAAATTGTCCTAAATAGTGACGAAGAAATTGGGTCAGCCACTTCCAGAAAGCTTATTGAACAAACAGCAAGAGGAAAGGATTATGCGTTAATAGTGGAGCCTGGCAGAAAGGATGGTTCGATTGTATCTGCTCGAAAAGGCGGGGGACGCTATACGATTATGGTGAAGGGAACTTCTGCACATGCTGGTGTTGAGCATGAAAAAGGGAGAAGTGCAATCGAAGAGCTCGCATACAAGACAATTAAACTTCAGAAACTGACAAAATATCAGGAAGGGATAACCGTAAACGTCGGAATGATTGAAGGAGGAACGTCCATCAATACGGTTGCTTCATCTGCAAAAGCAGGAGTGGATGTACGCCTTGTGAAAATGGAACAAGCTCCTATTATAGATAAGCAAATTCGAGAAATTTGTGCTGTGTCTGACGTGGAAGGAACGGAGATTGAGGTAAAGGGCAGCATCAGCAGACCACCAATGGAAAAGAACAGTCAATCTATCCAGCTACTAAAAATAATTAAAGAAGCAGGTAAAGAACTGGGGATTGAAGTGAAGGACACTTTTACCGGCGGGGGATCAGACGGGGCATTTACAAGCTCGATGGGAATTCCGACAATAGATGGGCTTGGACCAGTTGGAGGAAATGCGCATAGTGAAGATGAATATTTAGATTTGGATACTTTTGTGGAGCGAACACTGCTTCTTGCAACTGTATTAACAAAACTAACGACAAAAGTTAAAATGACAGCTTAAGAATTATTAGGTGATACAAACCAAAAAAGCGAATCATCGATTCGCTTTTTCGGGTTTTATTATTAGCCGCGAACTGCTTTAATTGCTGCAGCTCTGTCTTCACTGTCATAAATAAAGGAACCGGCAACAAGAACGTTTGCACCTGCCTCCTTGCATAGGACAGCCGTTTGTTCATTCACGCCGCCATCTACTTCAATCTCAAGTCCAGGATTGAACTGATCAGCGAGGTTTCGGACTTCAGTTATTTTCGGCAAAACGCTTGAAATGAAGGCTTGTCCTCCAAAGCCAGGATTAACGGTCATAAGCAAAACCATATCGACATCTTGAATGACATGCTTAATCATCTCAACTGGCGTACTCGGGTTCAAGACAACACCAGGTTTGACGCCGTGCTCCTTGATTAGCTGGAGTGTACGGTGAAGATGAGGACATGCTTCTGCATGAACGGTAATAATATCTGCACCAGCTTTAGCAAATGCAGGTATATATTGGTCTGGATTTTCAATCATAAGGTGGACATCCAAAGGAAGTGTTGTAATCGGTCTGATTGCACTTACAATTAGGGGACCGATAGTGATATTTGGAACGAAATGGCCGTCCATAACGTCAACATGGATATAATCCGCTCCGCCTCGCTCCACATCTTTTATTTCTTCTCCTAGTTTTGCAAAATCGGCAGACAGGATGGATGGTGCTATTTTAACCATAAATAAATGCCTCCACGTTTGTAATAAATTGCATCAAGCTATATAAGTCTTCTTAGAAAATTATAACAGAGCAACCAACAAAATTGAAGCATACCGACAAACAGTCGAAAGTGAAGATAGACAAACAAAGACCCAATATCCTCCTTTTTTTAAAGAGGGGATATTGGGTCTTTTTGAATGAAAATTAAAGAGATTGTTCGATTGCTTCTTTTACATCCTCTGGAGAATTCTGATAGCCTTCTGATATACATTGCACAAGTAATTCCTTGTTTTTGTATTGTTCAGGCTTGTTTTTATTATAGTAATAACGTACAGATTCTTCTTCTTTAAAGAACGCTTTACCGATTTTTAATAATGCAGTGACTGGAAGTGCAGTAAAGGAAGGAGCGTTTGCTGCTTCTGCTGTTGGTGCTTTTACTTCTACTTTTACTTCTGCCGGCGCTTGTCCTTCATGATGGAATTCTTGCACCATTTGGTTAATCAAGTTTTCCTGTGACACAAGCTGCTTTAACAGCTTTTTCTTTACGCGTTTCTTTTTAGACTGTAATCCAAAAGTTTGCAGAATATAATGCTGCAGTTCAGTGTTTCCCGCTAATTCTTCATGTGTTTTGTAAATCGAATTCATTGCTTAACTCCTTTTTTTTGCTTCTATCTATTTGCATATCTTATTCGAACAAAATTTTTGCACTTTTACTATTATATACTAATCTACGAAAAGTACAAAATATCCTTCGTATTACGAAGGAATAGACTTAAGACTAACTTGAGTAGAAAAGAGGAGGCAGACTGTAGACAAACTTCTATAAGGTGATAGTATCAACAATATTACCTCAATAAATAAGGAAAGTTAATTTCCGCTTTAGTGGTCCTTTGCATTTGATGCGAGTAAAGAAAAGCATCACTTTTTCGGTAACTAAATAGGAGGTGCTCGTAATCTATTGAGTACCTCCTTCGAGTTTTAAGCTCTTTCTTCAAACAGCCTGATAATCTCGACAATTGTATTA
>JAPSHL010000234.1 GCA_031179905.1 Bacillus sp. (in: firmicutes)
ATCAAGCATAACTGTATGTTACTTATTTCTTCTACATTTAAGAATAAACCGCCTATTCCTCATAATATACTTAAAAATAGTTAGATACAAAATGGTAAATGCTTAGTAGGGTTTCATATTCAACGAGTCTTTGTTCAAATATAAATATATTTGTTCCTTTTAAGGAGGTTTCATGAAAAAACTAATTATACTTGGGGGCGGTTATGGCGGCATGATGCTGTTGTCCCGCCTGATTTCGAATCTGCCATATGACATCATGATTATACTCATTGATAAAGCTCCTTATCATTTTCTAAAGACTGAATACTATGCTTTAGCTGCAGGAACAGTTTCAGATGAACATATCAGGATTCCATTTCCTAAACATCCCCAAGTTTCCATTTTAAATGCAGAAGTGGAAGGTATAAACTTATCATCGCACAAGGTGAATCTTGTTAATGGGGAAAGTATTTTTTATGATAATTTAGTCATTGGCTTAGGATGTGAGGACAACTATCACGGCATACCAGGAGCTGATGAGTTTACACACAGCATCCAAACAAGGGGCCGCTCACAAAAGACTTATACAGAGCTTAATCTATTAGAGGAAGAATCAAAGGTCGCAATTATCGGCGGAGGATTAAGCGGTGTGGAGCTTGCCTCTGAAATAGCCGAAGCCAGAACCGACTTGCAAGTCTCCTTATTCGATCGGGGAAATACAATCCTTTCCTCTTATCCTCCAAAAGTAAGTAATTATGTGGAGAAGTGGTTTCGAGAACGTGATGTGGAGGTCATTAAAAATTCCAACATCACCTTAATTAAAGAAAAAACTGTATACAATAATGGAGAGCCAAATTTCTTTGACTGTATTGTATGGACTGCTGGCGTAAAACCAAACAAAATTATAGTTAATCTTGAGGTAGACAAAGACAAAAAGGGACGGATACTCCTCACAGAGCATCATCACTTGCCTGATGACGACAAAGTGTTTGTAGTTGGAGACTGCGCAGGCCTAGGCTTGCCGCAAAGTGCCCAACTGGCAGAAAAACAGGCTATACAGATTGCTGCCGTACTTATTGCCCGCTGGAAAGGAGAAAAACTTCCCTCCTTGCCGCCGCTAAAGCTAAAAGGCGTGCTAGGTTCACTTGGGAAAAAGCATGGATTTGGGCTTATTGCCAACACTGCATTGACTGGCCGCATTCCGAGAATTTTGAAGCACGGAGTTTTATGGAAAGATAAAAGTAAAAAAAAATTACTTTATTCAGCCCCAAAATCGCGGCTAAAACGATGAAATTATTTAAACTTTCCGAGGCTGACGATAACGATTCGTTCAGCCTATTCCCTATTGACTATTGCCCGCTGCTGTATCCGTATCTTGCAAATTCCTCATATATTCGTTTCAACTTCGGATTACCCTCACCAATAATTTCATCGTCAATTACAACAACTGGATAAAACAAATCCTCCTCAATCACCCTTTTACAGAAGGCGTTTTTATCCTCATCATAGTTAGCTTCAAAGATATCATAATAGTGTATCTTAAAATCCTGGTCGGGAAATTTTCTCTTAAGGGCAGCCTGCAGCCACTCATACGTATCCTTTGAGGAAGGGAGATTCACACAGCTGGCACAAATTTGTTCTGCACCGAAGATGCTTATTTCTAGTTCTTTTCTCATTTTTTTCCTCTCTTTCCTAGTTAAATCACCTAATGGAGTGTTGACATTTTTAGCCTTTAAAGAGACAATGCAATATGAATTTAATGTGTTTGGCGTTTTCATGTTTCTAGAATAGATTTTTCTCTATAATGTGATTATAATAAATTATAGGAAAGGAGTCGATATGAATGGCAGAATTAGAAATGAAAGAACAAGTACAGGAAGTATTAGATAAATTACGCCCATTCCTACTTAGAGATGGCGGGGATTGTGAATTGGTAGATGTGGAAGACGGCATCGTGAAATTGCGTTTGCTTGGAGCTTGCGGAAGCTGCCCAAGTTCGACTATCACGCTAAAAGCTGGTATAGAACGCGCACTTTTGGAAGAAGTTCCAGGGGTATACGAAGTAGAGCAAGTATTTTAATACAAACTTAATCAGCTAAAAAAGGGCAGCCATCAGGCCGCCCTTTTTTATATACTGCTATACGCTTTTCCGTTTACTTCCACACCATTCTTGTCCATTTGCACAGGAAGAAAATTCATGTCAGGCAGAAGCTTCTTCAATCCAGTCGCGACAGTTTCTGTTTGCCCTTTTTGGATGAAACAAAGGACTGTCGGACCTGCACCGCTTAATGCGACACCATAAGCCCCAAATTTCGGCGCCTCCTGCTCAATTATGTCAAGGTGTGGTACAAGCTTCTTTCGGTACGGCTGATGGTATTTATCAAGAGCCATCATCTTTCCAGCAAGTTTGTTGTTGCCTGTCAGCAATGCAGCAACAAGCAGGTTTGAAACGGCTCCTGCTGCCACTGCTTCTGCAAATGGCAAAGTTTTTGGAAGTACATCACGCGCTGACTTTGTAAGAAGTTCTTCCTTCGGTACAACTGCAAGCAGTTCGAGATCAACGGAATGTATTACTTCTATATCCGCTTCATTTCCAAGCTGACAGCCGACTACAAGACCACCAAATATACTTGCACCCACATTATCTGGATGCCCCTCCATATTGGTTGCTATCGTAAATTTCTCTTCCTGTGTCAAATAGAGCCCGCCTAAGGAATCAGCAAGTTCGATTGCTGCAACAATTGCTGATGCACTTGAACCAAGTCCTCTTGCAAGAGGGATTTCGCTTGAAACGGTTACCCTGCATGGCGGCAATTCCTTATTGTAGCGTTTCGCTACTTGTATAGCTGTGGCTATGATAAAGTTGCTTTCATCCGATGGAAAAGCCTTGAGTTCATCTGAGAGCGGGATGACCTCCCACTTTTCTGCAGGAGATGCTTCCACAATCAAATAAAGACTCAGAGACATGCCAATGCTGTCAAATCCCGGTCCGAGATTTGCCGTACTTGCCGGAACCTTGATTTGAAGCATTTCACTTTCGCTCATATATGAACGACTCCCTTAATATGAGCAGCCACTGCCTTTTCATCATTCGGCAGTACAACCGGCTTAATTGGACTCACATCAATAGCTGTGTTTGGATCCTTTAAGCCATTGCCTGTCAGCACAGCTACTATCTTGCTTCCTTTGGCAATCTTCCCACTTTGCAGATGCTTGTAAACTCCAGCGATTGAAGCACAAGAACCGGGCTCAGCGAACACGCCTTCTTTAGCTGCAATTGTACGGTAAGCAGCGATGATTTCTTCATCTGTTACTTCATCTATTATACCTTCTGATTCCTGTTGGGCTTGTACAGCAAGCTTCCAGCTAGCAGGATTTCCGATGCGAATGGCTGTTGCAATTGTTTCTGGATTTTCAAACACACGATTATGGACAATTGCTGCGGCTCCTGCTGCTTCAAATCCATGGATTTTAGGAAGTCCTGTTTGTTTAGCTTCATTGTATTCCTTAAATCCTTTCCAGTATGCACTTATATTACCGGCATTGCCGACTGGAATCGCCAAAATATCAGGTGCACTGCCCAGCTGATCACATACTTCAAAGGCAGCTGTTTTCTGTCCTTCCAGTCTGTATGGATTCACAGAATTCACTAGAGCAACGGGTTCTGTTTCACTAATTTTACGAACCATTTGTAATGCCTGGTCAAAGTTTCCTTCAATAGAAATAATCTCGGCACCATACATCACTGCTTGAGCAAGTTTACCCATTGCAATTTTCCCTTCTGGAATGACGACAATACAGCGCATGCCAGCACGGGCAGCATATGCTGCTGCTGCTGCGGAAGTATTTCCTGTGGATGCGCAGATGACAGTAGAATTGCCTTCCTCTTTGGCTTTAGCGACAGCCATAACCATACCTCTGTCTTTAAATGAGCCTGTCGGGTTGGTTCCTTCTGTTTTCACATACAGCTCTACTCCCCATTCCTTTGAAAGCTGTTCAAGCTTTATTAAAGGAGTGTTTCCCTCATTTAATGTAAGACTTGGAGTGTTATCGTTTATTGGCAAATAGTTTTTATATTCTTCAAGCAGGCCATTCCATCTCATTATTTAGTTCCTCCCTCAACACGGTAAGAGCTTTTTACTGTACGAACAGATGATAAGTCTCTTAATTGAATTAGTATATTTTCATAGTTTAACAAGGATGCGTGGTGCGTAATTAAGACTATTTCTGCCATACCTTTTTCTTTAACAGGCAATTGCAGAATCTTTTCAAAGCTCACGCCATTTTTAGAGAAGATAGATGTAATTTCAGCAAATACACCGACTGCATCTTCCACTTGCAGACGAAGAAAGTATTTGGAGTACATTTCGTCCGGTTTCTTCAAGTTTTTCTTAAATTGTGGTGTAATAGCGGTTTTTCCATTAACGCCCAATCTCATATTCTTAAGAACATTGACTAAATCAGAAACGACTGCAGTTGCTGTTGGCATACTGCCGGCACCTGGTCCGTAAAACATCGTTTCCCCTACTGCCTCACCGTATACATATACAGCATTAAATTCATTGTTGACTGCTGCCAGCGGGTGGCTGTCAATCAAGAAGGCTGGCTGTACACTCACTTCTACTTTTCCGTCCTGTCTTTGGGCGAATCCAATCAGTTTCATCGTATAGCCCAGCTGCTTGCCATACTGAATGTCTTCTTCCGTTACATTTGTGATGCCCTCTACCTTCACATCATCAAGGCTGATATTCATTGAAAATCCTAATGTAGCCAATATTGTCATTTTTCGGGCTGCATCAAGACCTTCTACGTCAGATGTCGGATCGCTTTCGGCAAATCCCAGTCTTTGAGCCTCTTCCAATACTTCTTGGTAGGCTTTCCCTTGCTTTGTCATTTTTGTAAGAATAAAATTTGTTGTCCCATTCACAATTCCCATCATTTTTGTAATATGGTCTGACGCTAGTCCGTCGACAAGTCCTCTAATAATAGGGATTCCGCCGGCAACGCTTGCTTCGTAGAATAAATCACAATTATTTTCTGAGGCGACCTGCAAGAGGCGTGCCCCGTAAACAGCCATCAAATCCTTGTTGGCTGTCACAACATGCTTACGATTTTTAAGAGCCTGCAGCAGTCTTTCTTTAGTCTCCTCAACTCCGCCCATTACTTCAATAATGACATCTATTTCTGGATCATTCAGAATTTCGTCTGGATTTGTTGTTAACATGTCAGTTGCAATTGATACATCCCGGTCTTTATCTATATTTTTTACAAGTATCTTTTTTACTTTGACTGGACAGCCGATCTGGTGCATGATTTTGTCTTGATGATTCTCGATGATTTTTACAACACCTGTTCCGACAGTGCCCAATCCAAGCAGCCCAATTGATATTGTCTCCACTTTGTTATTCCCCCTAAGATGTTCTCTTTAAAAAAACAACTGTCTCTGTATAGTAGACATTATAGTGTTTGTTCTGATTTTTTACAAGAGGTGAATTATATATTCTTTGAAAATTTATTCAACTCTTACTATTGCCATTTTACTGTTTTTTCTATTATAAAGTAATTCAGACGAAAAAGGGGAACTATTTTGGACAAGGATTCCCGGGACTTAGCTTAAGCAAAACCGCCGGGAAGAGGGAATTTA
>JAPSHL010000036.1 GCA_031179905.1 Bacillus sp. (in: firmicutes)
GTTAGTGCTGCAAGAAAATTCGGAAGCAATATGTTTGTTGCAGCGGCAATCGGAGCTGCCATCCTCCACCCTGACCTAACAGCATTATTCACTGCAGGTGAACCAATTTCCTTCATCGGGCTGCCTGTTACGATTGCTACTTATTCTTCAACAGTTATACCGATACTGTTAGCAATCTGGATTGCGTCTTATGTGGAAAGATGGATTGACAAAGTTACTCATGCGTCATTGAAACTTATCGTAGTACCAAGTGTTACGTTGTTAGTTGTTGTCCCAGTTACATTGATTACAGTTGGACCGCTTGGAGCAATTTTGGGTGAATATCTATCTGGCGGAATCAACTTCTTATTCGACAATGCAGGGCTATTTGCAATGATCCTTCTTGCAGGTTCATTCTCGCTTATCATCATGACAGGAATGCATTACGCATTAGTGCCGATCATGATTAACAATGTGACAGTAAATGGTTTTGACTATTTAATGCCGGCAATGTTCTTGGCAAATATGGGGCAAGCTGGAGCTGCATTTGCAGTTGCAATGAAAACAAAAAATAAAAAGTTCAAATCACTTGCTTATTCTGTCAGTGTTACTGGATTAATGGGTGTAACAGAACCAGCAATGTATGGTGTTAACGTTCGTCTTAAAAAGCCATTTATCGCGGCACTAATTGGGGGAGCAGTCGGCGGTGCTTATTTAGGAATCACTAAGGTTGCGGCCTATATCATGGGTGGTAGTGCAGGTATTCCAGGTGTTACATCATTTATTGGACCAGGCTTCAACTTTGTAAACGCTCTTATTGGAATGGCTATTGCATTCTTCGCTGCAGCAGTTGCGGGATATCTAATTGGATTTGAAGATGTACCAGCTGAAAACTCAGAAGAGTCAATGCAAGAAGCAGAAGCAGCTGCAACGAAAGAAGCAGGTATTGTATCAGAACAAATTTTAAGTCCTATTCAAGGAAAAGCAGTTCCATTAAGCGAAGTTAATGATCCAACATTCTCTCAAGAGATTATGGGAAAAGGGATTGCAATCATTCCAGAAAAAGGAGAAGTACTTTCTCCGGTAAATGGTGTTATCACAACACTTTTCAAAACAAAGCACGCAATTGGTATTACTAGTGATAACGGAGCAGAAATTCTTATCCATGTCGGTCTAGATACTGTCCAGCTTGACGGTGAGCATTTTACAGCACATATGAACGAAGGAGATGCTGTAAAGGTAGGAGACATAATCACTTCATTTGATATTGCTGCATTAAAGAAAGCAGGTTTTGACACAATTACTCCTGTTGTTATTACGAACACAATGGAATACAAAGACGTAACACCACTAAAGAGCGGTCACACAAGCTCTAATGAAGTAGTGCTTGACTTATCTGTAGTTTAAGTAAGAAGAAGGGGCCTATATTAAGGTCCCTTCCTAATAAATTGAAGAGGTGAATAGAATGGGGAAAAGATTTCCAGAAGGTTTTTTATGGGGCGGCGCAGTAGCTGCTAACCAACTTGAAGGGGCATATAAAGAGGACGGAAAAGGGTTGTCGACAGCTGACGTTTCTCCACATGGAATTATGAGCCCGCCGGATGAATCAATGACAGCTTATAATCTTTATCACGATGGAATTGATTTTTACCATAAATATAAAGAAGATATTGCATTATTTGCAGAAATGGGCTTTAAATCTTTCCGCCTTTCTATTGCTTGGACAAGAATTTTTCCAAACGGCGATGAAACAGAGCCAAATGAAAAAGGGCTGGAATTTTATGATAGAGTATTCGATGAACTGCAAAAATTTAATATTGAACCTGTGGTAACTATTTCTCACTATGAAATGCCATTAGCTTTAGTAAAAAACTACGGCGGCTGGAAAAATCGCAAAGTAGTCGAGTTCTATGAGCATTTCGCAAGAACAGTTTTCACACGTTATAAAGATAAAGTGAAATACTGGATGACATTTAATGAAATCAATGTTATTCTCCACGCACCATTTACAGGCGGTGGACTCCTGTTTAAAGAAGGGGAGAACAAAAAGAACTCCCAATATCAAGGAGCCCATCACCAATTTATCGCGAGTGCACTTGCGGTTAAAGCGGGTCATGAAATTATTCCAGATTCTCGAATTGGCTGTATGATTGCCTCTATGGTTACATATCCATATACATCTAAGCCTGAGGATATGTTCGCGGCAATGCAACAGGACCGTCAGACATTATTCTTCTCTGATGTGCAGGCAAGAGGAAGCTATCCTGGTTACATGAAGCGTTATTTCCGTGATAATAATATTGAAATCGTGATGGAAGAAGGCGATGAACAGCTTCTTAAAGAGGGAACTGTAGACTATATCGGCTTCAGCTATTATATGTCCTTTGTAGCCAGCACAGACCCAGAGCACCAAAAAACGAGCGGCAACCTGCTTGAGGGGGTTAAAAATCCATATTTAGCATCATCTGAATGGGGTTGGCAAATCGATCCTAAAGGCTTGCGAATTGTCTTGAATCAGCTTCATGACCGATATCAAAAGCCGCTGTTTATTGTCGAGAATGGACTTGGCGCAGTAGATACACTTAAAGAGGATGGAACTGTTCAAGATGACTATCGTATAGACTATCTGCAAAGCCATCTTAAAGAAGTGAGAGAAGCCATTGAAGATGGTGTCGAACTAATTGGCTATACTTCATGGGGACCAATTGATCTTGTAAGTGCTTCTACAGCAGAGCTTAGAAAGCGCTACGGCTATATTTACGTTGACAGAGACAGTGAAGGTAAAGGCACAAATGACCGAATCAAGAAGAAGAGCTTCTATTGGTATAAAGAAGTTATCGAAACAAACGGAGAATCACTGTAAAAATAGAAAACCCTTAGCGGATGCTAAGGGTTTTGTCCTGTTTCGTGTATAGCAGAAAAGTGACAAACCCCAATCCATTCGATGGGGTTTGTTTTGCAAAAAGATATTATTGTGGAAGCATATCCTGCTTCTTCTCTTTATCTTCCGCTTCTTCCGCAGCTTTTTTAGCAAAATATTCTGCAGCAATAGCATCAATTTCTTTTTTCAATTCCTCTACCATTGTTTCTTCTGGCACCTTGCGGACGATTTTTCCTTTGCGGAATAGCAAACCTTCGCCTCTGGCTCCAGCAATGCCGATATCTGCCTCTCTCGCCTCACCAGGACCGTTAACAGCACAGCCAAGAACTGCTACTTTTATAGGTGCTTTAATAGTGGAAATATACTCTTCTACTTCATTGGCGATGGAAATAAGGTCGATCTCAATACGTCCACATGTCGGACAAGAAATCAATGTTGCTGCATTTGCGGACAATCCGAATGATTTCAGAAGTTCACGGGCAACCTTCACTTCTTCAACAGGGTCTGCACTTAAGGAAATACGAACCGTGTTTCCGATTCCTTTACTAAGAATTGCACCTAAACCAGCGGCGCTTTTTACAGTTCCTGCAAACAATGTACCTGATTCAGTAATCCCAAGATGAAGCGGATAATCAAAAGCCTTTGCAGCCTTTTCATATGCTTCAATTGCAAGATTTACATCAGATGCTTTCATGGAAACGATAATGTTATGGAAGTCAAGATCCTCTAGTATTTTAATATGATGCAAGGCACTTTCCACCATACCGTCTGCTGTAGGGTATCCGTATTTTTCAAGAATTCTTTTTTCAAGAGAACCGGCATTTACACCAATACGAATAGGAATCCCTTTTGCTTTCGCTGCTTTAACAACTGCTTCAACTTTTTCCCTTTTTCCGATATTACCTGGGTTAATCCTGATTTTGTCAGCTCCGCCTTCAATTGCTTTTAGTGCAAGACGATAATCAAAATGAATATCAACTACAAGCGGGATGTTAATTCTCTTTTTAATTTCAGCAATTGCGTTCGCTGCACGTTCATCAGGACAAGCAACACGGACAATTTGGCATCCAGCTTCTTCAAGTCGGTTAATTTCTGCAACTGTAGCTTCGACATCATGTGTCTTTGTTGTTGTCATACTTTGGATGACAACTTCATTGTTTCCGCCAATAGTCAAATTGCCAACTTTTATTGGTCGGGTTTTAGTACGATGTATAATTTCACTCAATGGTGATTCGCTCCTTTAATAATTGGAGAACCCTAAAACTTTAATGGGTCTCAAATAAATTCAAAAGTACATTCCTATTGTAACAATGAAATACTTATATTGACAAGAAACTTGCTGATATAAACAAATGGAAAATTTGTTGCTAATCGCTTATTGCCCATTGCTGTAATCAGGAAATTCATATATTTTTCCGACTTGGATATCCTCAGGAGAAATGCCATCATTCATTTTCTTAAAGTCTTCAATTAACGTATCAATGCTGACAGGAAGTGCTTCAGACGTTTTTTCTTCGATTATAGTTAATACTGTTTCTCCTGATTTCACTTCATGCTCAAAATAGCGGGAGCTATTGCCATTAAACCCGGAGGAGGCCTGAACCTCGATAGAAGGCTCTTCCTTTACATTCAATGTGCCGTGATTCAAATCAAAATAGATGACATAGATGGTCAACAGACAAATAAAAAAAATGAAGAGCTTTTTCATATCAAGTTCCTCCTGCTTTATGTTTATAGTTAAATTTATGTGCAAAAAAGTTTAATAGAACCTTTTCTAGTATTTTTTCTAGTATTCTTTTTGGAATAATAGAATATTTTACATAAAAAAAACTTGCTCTATTTATTTAGAGCAAGTTTTAAGGGGGATTGTTCTATTACTTATTCTTTGATCGTTTTTTTCATTTCTATTTCTTTAATAGATAGGAAGACGATGAACAGGGAAATAAACCAATTAAGCATGCTGCCATTTGGGACAGTTGTTTCGAGGCTGTCCATAATAAGAAAGAATAGCGTTGGAATGGTCATACTGTAGACAGTAATCCGCCAGGTTTGACCATATGTTAAGTCTCTGCCTAAAATCCTCGCGAAAAATGTGCCGAAAATCGCAAGTATAAACGCCTCTATTGCTTTAGAGGCTGCAAGGAAGATGAAAAAGATTACTGCCATAACACTCGTCAACAATGGTAATATTGAATCAAATGATTTTGCTAATTCTGCCAAATCACTTTTTGAGGCTTTAATATTTCCAAAATAGGAGTATTCGAACGACTGAGCTTGTCCTGCTGTGACAACAACGAACTCTTTTTGAAGGAGAGCGACAGTATTGCCGGAGGAGCTAATGTTCTTCTCATTGTAAGTGCCAGTGGAATCAACGATAATCGTTAAGTCTTCTTTTGTGATAATGCTAGGCTCCTTTATATCAGAATGAAGTGTATTGTCTTCAATTCGGAAGTCAGGAACATCTTCTTCCAATGTGGAAGCAAGTGTATGTATTCCTTCATTCATGCTTTTACTCAAATAATAAATGGTAGGGATGGACGCGACAATCGACAGGATGAGCAAGTAAGCGATTGTTTTCCATATACCTTGTGAACGGAAGCTTGCTATATCTTTTGGTGAATAGATGCTCCGATAGAACTGCTTAAAAATATTCATTCATTTGACACACCCTTATAAAGATTCATTACTATTTTATCTTTGCATAATTACATATACAAGCGTAAGCCGTTGATTCCCCAAAAAAACTATGTTAAACATCTGATAATTGTGGAATTCTTAAACAAGAAGGAGGCGAAAAAAATGGATGTTGTATATTGGGTTATAATTGCAGCTGTATTTGTAGTTGCATATATAGGGCTAATTTACCCAATAATTCCAAGTGTAGTATTTATTATTGGCGGGTTTTTACTGTATGGCCTTTTCTTTACCTTTCAGGACTTTTCTGTCTTGTTCTGGATCATTCAAGGGATGTTCGTCATTTTATTATTTGCTGCTGATTATTTGACAAACCTTTTTAGTGTAAAGAAATATGGAGGTTCAAAGGCTGGAGTTTGGGGAAGTACGATTGGGCTGATTGCAGGTCCATTTCTAATTCCTGTTGCCGGCATTTTAATCGGTCCGTTTATAGGAGCGATTATCGCGGAATTACTTGTTAATAAATCAGATTGGAAAGCAGCCCTTAAAGCAGGCGTCGGCTCTCTTGTCGGTTTTTTAGGCAGCGTCGCAGCAAAAGGGCTCATTCAGACTGTTATGATTGTCTATTTCCTTATCGCAATTTAAAATCTTAAGATTAAACTAGTTAAGACCACATATTTCAATAGGACAGTTTTGGCAGTCTACCGCCTTTTTGAGGAAGCCAAGGTCTTTTATGGTGATTTTTTGGGAGGATATAGAGATGATGCCGCCATCTCTTAATTCCTTCATCGTTCGTTGAATAACTTCCCTTGTCCCAAATGTCAAATTTGCCAGTTCTTGATGAGTAAGGGGGAAATCAATGAGAATGCCATTTGAGGTTCTTTTTCCAAAAGAGTGGCATAAACGAATTAGAATGCTGTATAAGCTCCCCTTTTTGCCATGCATGATGAAATCCTGGCATTTAATGTTTGCTTTTAAATAACCTGTGCCAAGCCATGCAGTAAGGGAGGCCAGCATCCTTTGGTCGTGCAGGACAAAGTCTTCAAAGTCTGATTTATCTATTATGAGCAGCTCGCAATCCGTTATAGCTCTGGAAAAATAATGATATTTTGGTGAATGTTTAAATAATAAGTACTCCAATAGCAAATCTTCCTCATGAAGTATTTTCATGATAAATTCCTTGCCGTTTTCATGAATCCTGCCTACTGATATTGTCCCTTCTAAAAGGAGATAAATATGTGTAACAGGGTCGCCCTCCTGAAAAAGCAAGCTTCCCTTTTTAATGATGTGGACATTGTTAATGGAAAAATAATGCTGCAGAAGCAAGCTGTATAGCGATAGAGTCCCTTCCTTCATCCGTAGCACTCCCTTTATTGATCTCATCTTTATGTTTCGATTAAAAAATATTGTGAATAGATTGTCAAATATTTTTTGGGGTTTATTGGAAATGTCATTCACTCTTTATAAATTAAAACCTTTATTTATCAACGAAAGAGGATAATGTGTCCATTTAACGAATCTTTTGCAACACAGTCTTTCAAAGAAAAAGATGTTTGTTTTTGTACTCATAATGGTATAAAAGAAGAGTTCATTTATATACTAAATTGGGGAATAGCTTCTAAAAGTAGATACAAGTTATTTTTTAGAAAAAATTCCGTTCAAATAAAGGCAAATTAATTGAAAGAAATGGCTTAATTTGGTACTGTTTTATTAGAAGAAACTTCTCACGTAAATATTGTCAAAATAGTGATAATTTATTTGGGAAGAAAAAATTTACCTATACATAGGAGGAAAAAACAAATGGCTTTTTCATTACCACAATTACCATACGCTTATGATGCATTAGAACCGCATATTGACAAAGAAACAATGAATATTCACCACACAAAACACCATAACACATATGTAACTAACTTGAACAACGCTCTAGAAGGAAATGCAGAACTACTTTCAAAAACAGTAGAAGAAATTGTGTCAAATCTTGATGCAGTTCCAGAAGCAGCACGTACAGCAGTTCGCAACAATGGTGGCGGACATGCTAACCATTCGCTGTTCTGGGAAGTAATTTCTCCAAACGGCGGCGGACAGCCTTCTGGTGACTTGGGATCCGCTATCGACAGCAAATTTGGAAGCTATGAAAACTTCAAAGAAGAGTTTGCTAAAGCTGCTACAACTCGTTTTGGTTCAGGCTGGGCATGGCTTGTAGTAAACAACGGCGAGTTGGAAGTAACAAGCACACCAAACCAAGACAGCCCGCTTATGGAAGGAAAAACTCCAATCCTAGGCTTGGATGTTTGGGAGCATGCATACTACCTAAACTATCAAAACCGTCGTCCAGAGTATATCAATGCATTCTTTAATGTAATTAACTGGGATGAAGTTACTAAGCGTTACACTGCAGCAAAATAAACCGACTAACCTTGCCTGACCCCTTGGTCTGGCAAGGTTTTTTTGTCTTGCCGTATTTTTCCCTGTTTCTAAAGCAATTCACTAAAACCTTGCATAAGGAAACCCTTTTTGTTAAAAACTAGCGAGACAAAGGGGAGTTTTTATCATGAAATTAGGGAATTTGATTGGCAATATCAAACTAACAAAGGAACTGGGGCTGCTGCTGACAATCGGCGGACTATATGCATTAAGCATTGCTCTTTCTAATACCTTTGTTAATATTTTCTTGTGGAAACAATCTGGAGAATTTAAAGATTTAGGATTGTATAATATGGCCACAATCATCCTGCAGCTTGTTACCTTTACAATTGCAGGCAGGTGGGCAAAAAAAATTGACAGGGTCATCGTCTTTAGAATCGGTGTTATATTTTTGGCGCTGTTTTATTTAACCGTGCTATTCATCGGTGATAAAGCATCTACTTATCTGCTGCTATTAGGCTGTCTGCTTGGCATAGGCTATGGCTTTTATTGGCTTGCATTTAATGTGCTGACATTTGAAGTAACAGAACCGGATACAAGAGATTTTTTTAACGGCTTTCTTGGCATTCTAGGCTCTGTAGGAGGAATGGTAGGTCCTATGCTCGCAGGTTTTATTATTTCGACATTAACTAAAACAACTGGCTATATGATTGTTTTTGGGATTTCCTTGGGGTTATTTTCCCTTGCAGTAGTTTTGAGCTTTTTTCTAAAAAGGAGACCAGCAAGCGGCCAATATTTATTAAAGCGAATTATCGCAGAACGAAAAAATGATAAAAATTGGAAAAGTATCACATATGCGCATTTCTTTCAAGGAATCCGGGAAGGAACTTATGCCTTTGTTATTACTGTTTTTGTATTTATCGCGACAGGCAGTGAGATGGCGTTAGGCACATTTGGGCTCATCAATTCTGGAATCTCGTTTATATCCTATTATATCGTGTCACGAAGCATCAAAAGCGAAAAGCGAAATAAGTCAATACTGATAGGAGGAATTCTGTTATTCTTATCTATTTTTATTATAGTATTCGACTTTTCGTACATTCGACTTCTTATTTATTCAAGTATCATTGCCATTGCCTATCCATTAATCTTAGTCCCTTATACTAGCCTGACATATGATGTGATCGGCCGAGGCTGGAATGCAGGAGAAATGCGGATAGAGTATATTGTTGTCCGTGAAATGTTCTTGAATTTTGGACGGTTAGTGTCTGTTCTGATTTTCATTGCAGGTGTAACAATGTTTAATCCGGAAAAATCGATTCCAATCATGCTGTTTGTTCTCGGAAGCGGCCATTCCATCATTTATTTCTTTACAAGAAAAATCAAGCTCACTCCTGCTCCTCGGTTGAATAGCCAAGAGTAGCTAGGACAGCTTTGTCAAAAGGTTCCTTTTAAAAAAGGAACCTTTGTTAATTTTGTGAATTTTGTTAAATTTTGATAGATAGAACCATAATTTTACTTTAAAATATAAGGAGTGAGAATGTCTAAAAAGAGAGGGTTACATATATGGGGGAAAAAAGGAGAAAGAGGAAATTTCAGCTTTCTTTAAGGTTAAATTTATTGTTTTTGCTGATATTTTTTCTGTTTTCTGCGCTGATTCTACGTTTAGGGTTTGTCCAAATTGTTTATGGGGACGAATATAAGCGGGAAGTAGATAAAACAGAAGATATTGTTATCAGCACAACTGTTCCAAGAGGAGAAATATATGACAGGAACGGAAACAGCATTGTAAGCAATAAAGGTAAAAATGCCATTCTTTATACAAACTGGAAGTATAAACCAGATGAATTGAGGGAAACAGCAGAAAAGCTTGCAGACTTGATTGATATGGATTCAAAGAAGGAGCTAGACAAAATCACTGATATAGATAAAAAAGATTACTGGCTGCTTCTGCATCCGAAAAAAGTAAAAGAAAAAGTAACTGTAGAAGAAGATAATGCTTTAAAGGAGAAATTCAGTGATAAGGACTATCAAAAGCAATTTAATGAGCTTCTTCGGAGCAGAGTAACTGCAGGGGAAACAGAAAGCTTGACGGCACATGATTTAGAATCATTGGCCATATACAGGCTAATGACAAGCGGATATTATTATACGCCAATTGTTATTAAAAATGATGGTGTAACAGAAGAGGAGCTTGCCAGAGTCAGCGAAAATTTATCCTCCATGCCTGGAGTAGATACAGCAAAGGACTGGGACCGCACATATGAGTATGGAGACACGCTTAAATCCGTACTAGGCAAAGTAAGCTCGACTCAAAAAGGGATACCAGCTGAGCAAAAGGATGAATATCTCGCAAAAGGCTATAACATGAATGACCGAGTAGGTTTAAGTTATATTGAAAAGCAATACGAAGATGTTTTAAGAGGGAAGAAGCAAGCGGTCGAATATGTGAAAGATAAAAAGGATCAAATAGTTTCTTCAAAAGTTCTTTCAGAAGGTAAAGCGGGAAGTGATTTGTTCCTGTCCATCGATATGAAACTGCAGCTTGAGGTCGAAAAGATCATAGAAGAAGAACTAAGGAAGACAAAAGCAGGCTATGCAGGCACACAGTTTTTAGACAGAGCATTTGTCGTGCTGATGGATCCTCATACAGGGGAAGTACTGACAATGGCCGGCAAGCAGCTTGTTAAGAATGACAAGACAGGTACACAGGAAGTGCAGGACTTTGCACTTGGCAATATTACGACTTCCTATAATGTTGGTTCTGCAGTTAAGGGAGCAATGGTTCTTACCGGATATAAAGAAGGAGTCATCCATCCGTATTCTACGATGCTAGATGAAGTTATGAGCGTTAAGGGCTCCAATGACTTCAAATCATGGAAGGTGATGAATACTATCAATGACCTTCAAGCATTGCAGCAATCCTCCAATGTCTATATGGCTAAAACAGCTATTGCCATCGGAAAAGGGCATTATGCTGCTGGTCAGCCTCTGAATATAGACCTCCAAGCCTATACAACTATCCGTAATTCATTCGGAGAAATGGGTTTAGGTGTGAGAACAGGAATCGATCTCCCTAACGAGATGGCTGGCTTTAAAGGAGATATCAATCCAAACCTGCCTGCAAATTTGATGTTCTTATCAATCGGCCAATATGATACGTACACAAATATGCAGCTTGCCCAGTATATCTCAACAATTGCCAACGGTGGTTACCGCATTGAACCACATATTGTTAAGGAAATCAGAAGTTCAGGAAAAGGCAAGGAGGAGAAATATGGTGTGCTGGAGCAGGAAATAAAGCCGAATGTGCTAAATAAACTTGATATGAAAGAAGAGTGGATGAATCAAGTTCAAAAGGGCTTCCGCATGGTTATGCAGCCGGGAGGAACTGGCAGCGTGTTTGCGGGCAGTGCTTATTCCCCTGCAGGGAAGACAGGGACAGCACAGGCCTTTTATGATGGACCGATGCGCGGCGATTATAAAATGCCGCCGGAAGTGATGAATGTCAGTCTAGTCGCTTATGCACCATATGAAAATCCAGAAGTTGCAATGGCGGTCATGGTGCCGTGGGTATATACGACGGATAACGGCCCATCACCTAATTTAACTATAGGCAAGAAAGTAATGGATAAATACTTTGATATGAAAAAGTAACAGGAATTTGCCTCGCAAATTCCTTGTTTTTTGTGTAATAATCGCCTTAATTCCACAATATAGAAAGGTTAATATAAGACATTTATCGACTATGCAGGATATCCCAGCAGGTTATTAATAGAAATATTGAGGAAATTCCATTACAATAGAGAGAGAAATGATTGTAGAAAGTGTGGTATTACATTGGGAAACAAGAAGAAAAAAAAGACGATACCGATTCGCCTTAACATTATCTTTTTTGCTGTCTTTTTGCTCTTTTCGGCATTAATCCTAAGACTAGGTTTCGTGCAGATTGTTTATGGAGATGAGTATAAGCGGGAATTGGAAAAAACAGAGGATGTAACAGTTGATACTTCAGTGCCCCGCGGGAAAATCTATGATTCGACAGGAGAGGTGATTGTCGATAATCTCGCGAAAAATGCGATAACGTACACAAACACGGGCGTCTCTACCGAAAAAATGATGGAGACTGCGGAAGCGCTGGCGAAATATATCTCTAAGGATACAAAAAAAGTTACCGAACGCGACAAACAGGATTATTGGATTTTAAAACATCCAGAAGAAGCGGAAGCGCTTGTTACTAAAGACGAAAAAGCAGCTCTTGCGGAAAAGCACACGGACTCAGATGAATATAATTCTGAAGTTTATAAGCTGCAGCTTAATAGAATTAAGGAGGATAAATTAAAGTCTCTGACTAATGATGATCTTGAAGTAATAGCAATCTACCGAGAGTTTTCAAGCGGTTATAAGCTGACACCGCATATTGTCAAAAACACAAAGGTGACAAATGAGGAAATGGCAGTAGTAAGTGAGAACTTAGATTCATTAAAAGGTGTTGATACGACAACAGACTGGGATAGACAGTATCCTTTCGGCAACACGCTTGCCTCTGTTCTCGGCAGTGTTAGCTCTTCAGAGGAAGGTCTTCCAGCTGAGTCATTGGATTATTATCTGTCAAAAGGCTACAGCCGTAATGACCGTGTCGGAAAAAGTTATCTTGAGCTCCAATATGAAGATGTCTTAAAAGGCCAGAAGGAGAAAGTTCGCAATGAGACGAACAGCGACGGTGAGATTACCGGCACAGAAGTGATCACAGAAGGAAAGCGCGGCAATGATCTTGTGCTTGCGATTGACATGGAGCTGCAGCAAACAGTCGAAGACATCATTGAAAAGCAGCTTAAATCAGCTAAGCAAATGTCAGGAACGAAATTCCTTGACCGAGCTTACGTTGTCCTGATGGATCCGAACACAGGCGATGTGCTGACAATGGCAGGAAAAAGGCTTGTTTCAGAAGATGGGAAAACAAAAGTGCAGGATGATGCTCTAGGCAATATTACGACATCATATAACGTCGGGTCTGTCGTCAAAGGTGCAACTGTTCTGACTGGTTATAACACCGGAGCAATAAGCCCGGGAACAGTTATCAATGACACAACCGTAAAAATAGGTGATACGGAAAAAAAATCTTGGACTCAAATGGGACCTATCAATGACTTAACAGCATTGATGCGCTCATCAAACGTCTATATGTTCCAGACTGTTATGAGGATAGCTGGTGCTCATTATGTTTACGGACAGCCGCTGTCTGTTGACGCAGAAGATTTTACAACAATGAGAAATGCGTATGCTCAATACGGACTAGGAATCCGCACAGGCATCGACCTTCCGAATGAGCAGACTGGCTTTAAAGGTACTGATACTTCTGTGCCTGGTAAGCTTCTCGATATTGCTATCGGCCAGTATGATACGTACACAAATATGCAGCTTGCCCAATACATTTCTACAATCGCCAATGGCGGGAACAGAATGGAGCCGCATATCGTTAAGGAAATTAGAAGCCCTGTTTCAGAAGATGGAGAGCTAGGAGCAGTTGTTGACTCAATTGAGCCGAAGGTTTTAAATACGATTGAAGCAAAGCCGGAGTGGATTGAAAGGGTGCAGACAGGCTTTAAGATGGTTGCCCAAAGTCCGAAAGGTACAGCATATACGTATTTAAGCGGCAAGTCATACTCTCCTGCAGCGAAGACTGGTACAGCAGAGGCTTTCTATGATGGTCCGCAAAAGAGCAACTATAAAACATTGCAGGAAGTAATGAACTTAAGCTTAGTAAGCTATGCACCTTCTGAAAATCCAGAAGTGGCGATGGCTGTTCTTGTTCCATGGGCATATAACGGCAGTGTTGACAATAAAGCAAACTTAAAAATAGGCGAACAAGTACTAGACGCTTATTTTGACTTGAAAAAAGAACGTCAGAAAGACAAATAAGTTATTCTGGGTAAATAATAAATGAAGGGGCTGTCCAAGTTGGACAGCCCCTTCATTTATTATTTCGTTATCTTTTCAGCTATTTCCCTAAAACTCATATCGCTGTATACGCGGAATGAACCAACCTGCACTTTCGTGTGGTAATCGTTGTCGATTAGGAATGCTTCAAACTCCTCTTTATCTTTAATAATTTTCTCTTTGGCGAGTGTATCAGCTATTTCTCCTGGACTCATACCGCTTTTAATTTTGAGCTTGTATGTAACCGGCTCATTTTCCTCTTTTTTAGGTACTTCTTGTTGTGCTGCTTTTTTGTCTGCTTCTGCCTGCTGTGCCGCTTTATCTTCCTCTTCTTTCGCAGCTACCAGCTCTTCATAGTCTTCATTTGCAACAGTAGTATAGCCGGCAGCGGAGAGAACTTTCTCTGCTTGCTCTGTTGTTATTTTTTTGTCTGGTTCAGCTGAGGTTTCAGCATGATTGTAAACCGTGTATGCTCCAATGATGCTTGATGATGCGAATAGCCCAAATGCAAAGGAACGCAAGCTTCGTTTATTCATTTGCAAATCCTCGCTTTACACCCTCAATTATGATTTGCTGCACTTGACTGGTTGTTAACGAAGATTGAGAAGCAATCTTTTCAATAGATACCCCTTGTGATGCAAGAGACCAAACTTGATTTTTAATAATAGCATGAATAGGATTTGCGGCATTTTCTATACTTGTCTGCTTATCTGCCACAGAGATGGCAGGACTCATATCCATGTCGTCTATCAACAACTCTTCCTCAAGCACTTTCAGCTTCTTTTTAATTTTATAAAGTTCTTGCACTTGTTGGATCGACAGCTGGTCTATATCCTCTTGCAGCTTCTTATAAGGATCTTTCATAAATAGAGACACAATGAACAGAAGAACAGATATCCCTAATAAACTAAACATTAAAATGAACAAAATGAGACACCTCGGCTAAAAAATTTGTAAAATACAAGACTTTTTCATTCTACCACTACCTCTCAACATTTCCCAACAGTAATTTTAGAAGGTCTTTAGTTTGGCAGACAAGTTTATAAGCACAGCAAAAAATGTCGGATACAAACTAATTTTATTAATAGTCATTGTCGAATTGCTGTTTTTTATTCAACAGACAAATTTTTTTACGTGGTTTAAGGTAATGGGGATAAACATTAGCATGATACGACAAATTCCGTTTATTGTAGCTTCTATCATTCGGTGATAACATATAGAGGAAGGAAGAATCAGTAAATTGACACTACAATCCGTAAAAACCAACCAATACCATAACGAATACACATAAAGAAAAATAGTATTAGATGAAAGGTGCTGATTCCATTGTTAGAACAAATAGTTAATTTAAGGAAGGAAGGCTTATCTTTCCGGAAAATTGCAAAAGAACTAGATATGAGCCTTGGAAAGGTGCAATATCAGTGGAGTAAGTATTTAAAAGAAGCGGAGAAATCAGAGCAGGAGGAAATCCATCCTCCTAAAGAATATGCTGATAACACATCTGTTATGCCGCCTTTTTTATGGACAAGCATTCAAACATTAAAAAAAAGTAATGGAATGGAAGCATGGCTTGCAGGTGAAAATAAGGTTTTTATTTTCTGGAGCATACCTGAATCAAAGTGGAATTTAGTTTCTTCCTATTGCGGTTTCCTTAATGATGACTTATCGCTAAAGCTGCGTGTCTATGATATCACTAGTATTTACTTTGATGGAAGCAATGCACACTCAACCGAAGAAATTCAGCTTGATCGTGACAAAAATCAACTCTTTTTAGAAGGATTGCAGCCAAACAGGAGTTATTGTTTTGAAGTGGGGATACAAGACGGAAGCCGGTCATTTATGCCGATCTTACAATCGAATCCACTGCACACACCGAGAACAAGTCCGAACCAAGCAGGAGATAATGCAAAGGATGTAAAAGATTGGAGCGAGGGCAAAACACCCCTTCCTAATTGGATTGAACATGTCAGCACATATAGTTACTATGAGACAGCGGTAAAGGAGAGTGTGAAGAAGCAATGAACGTATCATATTTTCAGCTAATCGTTCATGCAGAGCTTCCTGTCATGAATTATTATTCCAATAAAAAAGAAGACAAACAGTCATTATTTATGACCTCGATAGCTTTGCTTACTTTTCTGAAGAACATGGAAAAGAACGAAGTGCCATACAGCGTTTCATTTACATTGCCACCTGCATACTTAGAATTAGCAGAAACAGAGGATTACCAGAAAGAAATAACTGAATTTTTAGAAAAAAATAAATGGAAATGGGAAGAAGAATACTCCTACTGGCTCAAGATTGACAGAAAAATAACAGCTGCAATCAAAAAGTTGGTGCATGACCATAAACTAGAGATTTTAGCTACTTCTGCGTCCTTTTCCTCCCTTACAGCTCTGTCAACGATAAATGGTGTAAAGCTCCAAATTGAAACAGGAATTTCCATTATAGAGAATCATTTGAAAGTACGGCCAAATGGATTCTGGCTTCCTCATGGAGCATTTTCACCAGGAATAGATTTGCATCTTAAGAAGGCAGGCATCAATTTTAGTTACGTGCATGATAAAACATTGGCACTTACAGATCCTCTTCCACAAGCAGAAGGACTGCCAGTCAAATCTCCTCATGATTTATGCATGATACCATTAAAGCAATGGGCAGAAGTTAAAAGCTGTAATGAAGAAAAGGAGAGCCTATTAGAGGGTTTACCAAAAATGGAGGGTGTTCCTGCTTTTACTGCAATTGCTGTAAGCTTAGCGGAGATTAATGAGTTCTCACGGAAGTTAACAAAGGTTTTCACGGAAAACGATTCTATTATGCCGTTGTCCCCTGAGGCATATATTCGCCAATTCAGCGAATATATTGAGATAGTTCATATCAGTTCAACAAGTTTTGAACAGAAGAAGCTTAATAAAATTCAAGAAGATGGAAAAGGCTTTGCTAAGCTGTCTTTCCTTGAAAAAGAGATAACAGCCTGGAGGAATCTAAAGCTGTCTGCCGAAGCTGACAAGGTTGTAAAACAGCTTGAGAAAGAATGGTTGATGCTGCATGCTGTGATTGGACAATCTAACTACTCAGAAACACTGCTGCAGAGTCATTTTGAAGCAGCTGATAAGCTTAGTGCTTTTCTAAAGGGCGGTATAGAAAAAGAATGGCTGGAAGAACAGGAAAATAAGCATGCAATCTTCACTGTGTTTCCCTCGTACAGTTCCGATTCAAAAAACTTACTTGGACAGGAAAGAGGCAAGAAAAAAATCTTAATTCTTTCGTGGGAGTATCCTCCTAATATTATCGGAGGTCTCGGAACACATGTCGCCGGATTAGCAAATACGTTAGCGAAACAGTATGAAGTTCACGTAATTACCGCACAAGATATGAATCAAGAGCCAGTTGATGAACAGGCAGGTGCTTCTTTGTTTGTGTACAGAGTTAAGCCGCTGCATCAGCGCGAGAAGAACTTTATCACTTGGATTGGCGGCTTAAATATAAGTATTTGGGAAAAGGCTTTGGAGTTAGCGGCCAGCCACCATTTTGAACTCATTCAAGGCCATGATTGGCTTGTAGGTGCGGCAGCCATCTCCGTCAAGAAAGAACTAGGCATCCCGTTAGTAACGACTATGCATGCAACAGAGCATGGCAGAAACGGGGGCATCTATACAGAAATGCAAAAGTTTATCCATGAAAAGGAACGGCAGCTAATAAATGCTTCCGACACAGTAATTGTCTGCAGTGAGTATATGAAAACAGAGGTGTCTTCCGTATTTGCTGTAAGTGATAACAAACTTAATGTCATTCCAAATGGAATTAAGTTGGATGATAATCAGCCAATAGTAAATTCAGCAGAGGAATTAGGACTGGATCCAAATAAGAAGACGGTTTTTGCGATTGGAAGAATGGTGAAGGAAAAAGGTTTTGAAACATTGCTTGAAGCAGCGAAAAGGATTAAAAGAGAGGATATTCAATTCGTCCTAGCTGGAGCTGGCCCAATGCTTAGCGAATATAAACAATATATTGAATTAAATGGTTTATCAGATAAGGTTTACTTAATTGGTTACTTATCAGAAGACAGAAAAAATGGTTTCTTCCAAGCAGCAGATATTGTTGTTATTCCAAGCCATTATGAACCTTTCGGCATTGTCGCGTTAGAGTCGCTGTTATTTGAAAAGCCGACAATCGTCTCCAACACGGGCGGTTTGAAAGGCATTGTCGAGCATGGGAAGACAGGAATGCTTATGGAGCCAAAGGATACAGAAAGTATGTTAGTGCAATTACAGTCATTATTAGATGACCCATTTATGGCACAAGAAATCGGCAAAAATGGCAGGGTGGTTGTGGAAAAGCTGTTTGGCTGGAACAGAATCGGCGATGAAACATCTAGAGTTTTTGAAGAAGCAATATTAAAAATGAGGATGGCAGAAAAGGCATCTATTATGGAATAAAAAAATTTATGGAAAAATAGGTGAATAAGGATGAAAACGGAGATTTCTTTACAGTCTGATTATCAGAATTTCGGCAAAGAAATGACAAGAGGAAAATTGGTCAATACTCCAGGAATTTGGATTAACGGCAAAATCTGCTGGCTGCAGAACGGCTATGAAAAATTACTGCCTGAATACGCAGTTTCTGTTCATGTCAAAAATGTTCAAAAACATTCTAAAGTCCAATATAATGAGATATTTGTGAGGAATCATTCGAAAGAGGCGGTTGAAGTGAAGATTCTGCTTCTAAGTTATTACTCACAATCAAATCAGGATCATCTCGCCTTCGTTTCACCGACAGACAACGTCGTCTTCCATTCTGTCGATGATCAACTAATGTTAGTAAACGGGGAGTTTAATGGGAATAGCTTGGAACAGAGAACCGTTCAGCCATTATGGAATGTTCATACTGACTTGATTTGGAAGAATCAGCAAAAAGGGAGCCTAAAATACTTGCCAATGGGTAAAGGCGGATATGTGAGCATCTGTTCCCTTAATATGAACCTAGCACCACAAACCTCGAACACGAGCAGGGCATGGACAATATATGGGAATGATAAAAAAGAACTTATGGACTTAAATCACATTCTATTGAAAAACAGTACTAGCATTTCGTAAAAAAAAGTGTTATCATATAAAAGTCGTATGCACGAACTAGTACAGCAATAGTTTGGAGGGAAATAACCATGCGTGTCAACATTACGTTAGCTTGCACAGAATGTGGAGATCGTAACTACATTTCTAAAAAAAATAAACGAAATAACCCAGACCGTCTTGAGCTTAAAAAATATTGCTCAAGAGAAAAACGCACAACAACACATCGCGAAACAAAATAAGACAGAGGGGGTATCCCTTCTGTTTTTTTTGTATATAAAAATATCATTGTAAATCATTACATAATAATAGAGATAACAAGGAGTGAAATCAGAAGAATGACGGAAACAAAAAAAGAGATAAGAACAAGAATAATTAGTGAGTTGCAGTCTTTATCTAAGCCTGTATATGAGCAGCAATCATATGAAATTGCTCAAAATTTATACAAACATCCACTATTCCAAAATGCTCATCATATTGGTTTGACAATATCAAAATCGCCAGAGGTTGACACGCTGCAAATAATCCGCACAGCATGGGCCCTCGGAAAAAAAGTCAGCGTTCCAAAATGTTTGCCGAAAACGAAAGAAATGGTATTTCGCCAGCTTGACCGTTTTGATCAGCTGGAGACTGTATATAGCGGACTTTTTGAACCAATTGAAGCAGAAACAGCACTTACTGAAGGGCATGAAATGGATTTGTTGCTTGTACCAGGAGTAGCTTATGCAAAAAATGGTTATCGGATTGGGTTTGGCGGAGGCTACTATGACCGCTATCTGATAAACTATAAAGGGGATACAATCTCATTAGCGATGGATTGCCAATTGGAAGAATCCATCCCTGCGGAGAATCATGATGTTCCGGTTCAACATTTGATTACAAATAAAGGAGCAATTGTTGTTGGGACAAATAATTAGCATTTTCATTATACTTGTTGCTGTGTACCTTGCATGGAAAGAAGGCTTTCTGGACAAAAGTGGTAGCATCGCAGCCTTTTTTGTCGGACTTGGCATCCAAGTAGGTTTTCACTATCAAGGTTTTATCTTGCTTGGAGTTTTTTTTCTAACTTCTAGTCTATTGTCTAAATATAAAAAAGACAAAAAAGCGCACATGGAAGATATGCATGAAAAAGGCTCTACAAGAGACTTTATGCAAGTCATTGCAAATGGCGGTGCGGCAGCGCTTGTCAGTCTCTTTTATGGTTGGAGCGGAGAGCATGGGCTTATCATTCTTTTCGCTGTCTTGCTTGCCGCGGCTAATTCTGACACTTGGGCATCAGAGATTGGTCCGCTAAGCAAAAGTAAACCATTCTCCATTAGAACCTTTAGCAGTGCCGAGGCTGGAACATCCGGCGCAATGAGTTTTCTTGGTACATTAGCAGGGATGCTTGGTTCCTTACTTATTGGTTTTTTCGCATACTTGCTTTTTCCCATAAGTGTGAATGAATTTCTGCTAATTTCTCTGTTTGGCTTTATCGGCAATATTACTGACACTTTGCTAGGTGCTTATGTTCAGGCAGAATATCAATGTACAGTATGTGGAGAAAAAGTAGAAAAGCGTATACATCATGGCAAACAGGCGAAAAAGATAAAGGGTCTTTCCATTCTGAACAATGATGCAGTCAATATTCTGTCAGGTGTGATTGCAGCATGCATCGCTTCTTTATTTGTACTTTAAGCAAAAAGTTTGGATAAAAAGGGGCTGCTTTTCTCAAACTAGTTAATAGGAGGGATGAAAATGCCTAAAATTTTATCCATTTTATTAATTGGTATTGGTGGTTACTTCTTATTGACAAGAAGATATCGCATTGTAAACACTGTTTTAAAAAGCCCGATGATC